>JAICVT010000309.1 GCA_025935235.1 Ktedonobacterales bacterium
AGCGCCAGGGAGCCGCGCGCAGGCCGCCAGCGCGCCGACTCCAGCGCCAGCGCCACGACCACAAGCAGCCCCACCCCGGCAAGCAGCGCCGCCGCCCACACCACCAGCGACCCAGGCGGCGCGCACGATTGCTCTGGCATAGACCGCTCCCACCATCGTCCCAGCCCGCGTAGGCGGGCTTCGCGGCCCACAGGTCATCTAACTGCGGGTTTACCCGCCCGTTTCCGTCCCCGCCTCTTTGGACGCTGCCCACGACTCCTATTTTCACCGCTCCATCACTTTTGCCCTGCCGCATCGGCTCCCATCCGGTATAGTCTTCACTGGAGAGATGTACATCTGTAAGCTTGCGAGATGAAACCTTCCTGATTTGTAGGTTGGTTCGGTACTTTCTATTTTTGGATATGAGCGGTGCCTAGAGCTGGAAGCGAACCCTATTTGCGTACGAAAGGGGGGGTCTACCAGGACGAAAGTGGAGCGAGATAGTATGTCCGAAGCTGATGGCAGACCAAGCAGTGCCACTATGGTTAGCCGTGGCGCATCATCAAGCCCAGCTCCCTGCAAGTCAGGGATCTATGAGATTAGATGTCTGACGACGGATAAGTTCTACATAGGTAGCTCTGTTGATATGCGACAAAGGTGGGCACATCATCGTGCTCGCCTCAATGCAGGTATCCACAAAAATGCCCATCTACAGGCCGCCTGGAACAAATATGGCGAAGCAGACTTTCGGTTTTCGATACTCCAATTTGCCGAACGATCTGAACTTCTGCGCATTGAACAGGAATGGCTGGAGCGCACGAATTGCGCTGATAGAACGATTGGTTTCAATATTTATGAGGTTGCTGGTTCACCTGGAGGAAGCAGCGTACAGGTCTGGGAAGGCTTTGTCTCGCCTGATGGAGTAGAAACGACGATAGTGAATCTGTATGATTTTTGCCGACAACACAGTCTTGACTTTCCCTCAATGCTGAAACTAGCGCATGGCTCTGGACGGATTAAGTCATACAAGGGTTGGACGCACAGAAATAGCCCCAGATCAAGGCCGTTCTGTAAGACATACACGGGTTTCGTGGCTCCTGACGGTTCAGAGGTTGGACCTATTTTCAACTTGGCCGCATTCTGTCGGGCGCATGGCTTGGAGAAGTCTCACATGGTAGCCCTCTATCATGGTAAGCTGCTAAGTCATAGCGGATGGACCCACGTAAATGCGAGAGAACGGATACCATCCTTCCGCACGTACCATGGGTTCGTTGACCCTAGCGGCGTCCCACTGGTCATTACCAACCTGAAGGTGTTTTGCGAGGAACATGGACTTTCCGTCATTCACATGCATCAGGTAAAGAGCGGCCAGCGGATAAGCCATAAGGGCTGGACCTGGAGAACCTCAAGTGAGTGATATTGCTGCTGAATCTTATGCCCACACCAACCGGCTGATCCACGAGACCAGCCCCTATCTCTTGCAGCATGCCCACAATCCGGTGGACTGGTATCCGTGGAGCGACGAGGCATTCGCGCGAGCAAGGGCCGAGGATAAGCCGATCCTGCTCTCGATAGGTTACTCAGCCTGCCATTGGTGTCACGTTCTCATGCATGAATCCTTTGAGAACGAGGAGACCGCCGCCATTATGAACCGCGAGTACGTCAGCATCAAGGTGGACCGCGAGGAGCGCCCCGACGTGGACGCGCTCTACATGCGGGCTACCATCGCGATGACCGGCGGCGGTGGCTGGCCAATGACCGTCTTCCTGACCCCCGACGGCGCGCCGTTCCTGGCTGGCACGTACTTCCCGCCGGTCGCGCGCCACGGCCTGCCCGGCTTCCCCACGCTGCTGACCAACGTCGCGCGGTGGTACGCGACCAGCCGCGACGAGGTCGAGCAGCAGGCGCAGGCGATGCGCGAGATCTATCAGGCCGAGCGCGAGCGCACGATACCGATTCCGCCGGGGCTGCTGGAGGATGGCGCCAGCGCGCTCGACCCGTCCACCCTGGCGCGCGCGGCCAACGCCGACCTCGACGACTTCGATCCACGGGAGGGTGGCACGCGGGGCGCGCCAAAGTTCCCGCACGCCCTGGGGCTGGACTTTCTGCTGCGCATGGAGCAGCGCCGCCGCTCGTCGGGAGCCGCGCAGGCAGGCGCCGAGGGGCTGCGCGACGACCTGCTGCCGCTGGTGACGCTGACCCTCGACAAGATGGCGGCGGGCGGCATCTACGACCAGATTGGCGGCGGCTTCCACCGCTATTCCACCGACGCCATCTGGCTCGTCCCCCACTTCGAGAAGATGTTGTACGACAACGCGCTGCTGGCGCCCGTCTACCTGCGCGCGTGGCAGCTCACCGGCGAGGCCCGCTACCGCCGCATCTGCGAAGAGACGCTGGACTACATCCTGCGCGAGATGACCGATCCCAGTGGCGCCTTCTACTCCGCGCAGGATGCCGATAGCGAGGGCGTGGAGGGCAAGTTCTACGTCTGGACGCCCGCCGAACTGCGCGCCATCCTCGGCGAGGACGACGCGGCGCTGGCGCAGTTGGTCTGGGGCGTCAGCGAGCGCGGCAATTTCGAGGGCCAGAACATCCTGCATGTGGCGCGCGATGTGGAGGATGCGGCGAGCGCGCTGGGCGTCGCGCCAGAGGAGGCGCGCGCGGCGCTGGCCCGCGCGCGAGAGAAGCTCTACGCCGCGCGCTCGCAGCGCGTCTGGCCGGGGCGCGATGACAAGGCCATCACGGCGTGGAACGCCTGGGCGCTGCGCGCCTTCGCCGAGGCGGCGCAGGCGCTGAACCGCGACGACTACCGCGCCGCCACGCTGAAGAACGCCGACTTCCTGCTGGCGACAATGCTGCGCGCTGGGCGGCTGCTGCGCGTCTGGCGGCAGGGGCAGGCGCGGCTCGACGCCTATCTGGAGGACTACGCCGCGCTGGCCAACGCGCTGCTGAGCGTCTACGCGCTGACGGGCGAGCCACGCTACTTCACCGCCGCGCGTGAGCTGTGCGATGATCTGCCGCGCCGCTTCTGGGATGAGGAGACGCAGAGCTTTTTCGATACCGCCGCCGACCACGAGCGGTTGATTGGCAGACCGCGCGAGCTGAGCGATAATGTCACGCCAAGCGGCGCGAGCCAGGCCTGTGAGGCGCTGCTGCGGCTGGCTGCGCTGACGGGTGAGTCGCGCTATACTGACCTCGCCGAGCGCGCGCTGTTGCCGCTCGTCCCCATCATGCTGCGCTCGCCCGGCGGCTTCGGACGCTATCTGGCGGCGCTGGACGACCTGATCGGGCCGTTCTACGAGGTAGCGCTGGTCGGCGCGGCGGATGACGCGCGGCTGGCGCCCCTGCGTGCTGCGGTGGCCAACCACTACCAGCCGCGGATGGCGCTGGCCTGGGGCGAGCCATCTGAGCCGTCGGCTGCGCCCGTCGTGCCGTTGCTGGCCGATCGTGGGCTGGTGGCTGGCGCGCCAGCCGCCTACGTCTGCCAGCGCTTCGTCTGTCAGCGCCCCGTCACGTCGCCCGATGAGCTACGCGCTCTGCTGGAGGGGTGAGAACGACGGGTCAATAACGCCATCGCAGTGATGAGTGAGGAGAGCCTGTGGACTGGAAAACCTACCAACGGCTGGCGATGCGAACGAAGGGCGACACATCGGCGCTGCGCGAGCGGCTGACGCTGGGGGCGCTAGGACTGTCGGGTGAGGCGGGCGAGGTCACCGACCACATCAAGAAGATCGTCTTTCACGATCACGACATTGATCGCGCCGCGCTGGTGAACGAGCTGGGCGACGTGATGTGGTACGTCACCTATCTGCTCGACACGCTGGAGCTGGAGATGGACGACGTGCTGGAGGCCAATATCGCCAAGCTGCGCGCACGCTACCCCGATGGCTTCGATCCCCAGCGCAGCCGCAACCGCGCGAGTGAGGAGTAGCCAGCCACGACCTCTCCCCCTGCCCCCTCCCCTCCAGGGAGGGGAACTTGCTTCAGGCGCACAGTGAACTAGCAAGCGATATCAACCAGCGCGCCATCCGCACGTTCGCGGCGCGCATCCGCTTGCCAGCGCCGCAAACCCTGGCCCGTGTTCCCCCTCCCCTCGCAGGGGTGGGGGTTAGGGGAGAGGTTTCGCGCCCCTCATCTCGCCTATGCGCCCAATGCAATCGGCAGGCGGCCAGTAGGAGCGAACACGCCGAAGAGCGCGTCCACCGCGGCGGCCAGCGCGGGCGGTGTGTAGTCATAGATCGCGAGGTAGGTTGGGAGTTGGGAGAAGGTCGCCGCGTCGTAGGGGTCGCAGGCGGCGATGGCGACGATGGGCCGCCAGCTGGCGACCAGCCGCGCGATCAGCGCGGCCTGGCGCGGATCGCGGCTGGCGTTGAGCGTCGCCAGGATGATGAGATCGGCGGACTGCGCCTCAGCCTGCGCCGCGTCCACCTCGGCAGGGTCAGCCTCAGCGCCGATCAGCGCGCCGCGTGTGTTGGCGTGATGCGCCGCCACACGCTCGACCAGCGCCTGATGCATATACGGCGTGTCGCTGGCCTGCGTGAAGCTCGCCGTCGCCTGCGCGAGGACGAAGATGCGCGCTTCGGCGGCCAGCCGCGCGGGCAGCAGGCGCGCCTCGTCGCGCACGAGTGTCACCGCGCGGCGATAGGCGTCCGCGGCGAGCCGCTGATGCTCTGGCGAGCTGACCGACGCGCCCTCGACCGGCGCGGGCAGTCGCTCCCATGCCAGATAGCGCGCTTTGAGGCGCAGCACGCGATCCGCTCCCTGCCGCAGCGCCTCCGCTGAGAGCGCGCCGGAGGCTAGCGCGGCGCGCGCCTGGGCGATGGCCTCCCGCTGCCGCTCCAGCGTGTGCGAGATCAGGATCAGATCAGCGCCCGCTTGCATGGCCAGCGCCGCGCCGCGCGCCACGCCGACCGTCTTCGCCACCGCGCCCATCTCCAGGCAGTCGGTCATCAGCACGCCGTCGAAGCCCAGCGCCTCGCGCGCCACACGCATGATGGTCGGCGAGAGCGTGGCGGGAACCTGCTCGTCGGACGCCAGCGCGGACAGCCGCAGATGCCCCAGCATGACGCTATCGGCGCCCGCCGCCACGCCCGCGCGGAATGGCGCCAGCTCGACCCGCTCCAGCCGCTCGCGCGTGTGTGGGACGGTTGGCATGCCGACGTGTGAATCATCCGAGGTATCGCCATGACCGGGGAAGTGCTTGATCGAAGTGATGATCCCGGCGGCGTGGTAGCCACGCACGGCGGCGGCGGTATGGCGCGCGACGAGGCGTGGATCTTGCCCGAAGGAGCGCACGCCGATGACCGGGTTGGCGGGATTGCTGTTGATGTCGGCGACAGGCGCGAGATTCATG
>JAICVT010000238.1 GCA_025935235.1 Ktedonobacterales bacterium
CACCAGCGCGCCCGCCCACTCGGCCACCAGAAAGCGATGCCCCTGGGCCAGATAGCGCGCGGCGATGTCGTCCACATCGGGATTGCGCGACTCATCAATCAAGCCAAAGCGCTCGCCCAGCCCCTCCAGAATCAGCGCGCGCGCGGCGCGCTGGTCGGCGGGCGTGAACGCGCGCACCGTCGCGGATGTCCGCATGGCGTCTCCTCCCAATAGTGAGGATTGTACACGCTTGCACACCAGGCGTCCGCAACCGCCCGATTGACCGCGCGTATTGGCTGTGGGACGATAGATGTCGGCCCGCGTGGGTGGGCCGAGCTGGCGATCTGAGCGTCCAGAGAGAGCGAAGCGAGAGCGATATGATTATCGTGGGGCTGGCCGCGATCGGCGCGACCATCGTGACGGCGCTGCTGCTGGGGCTGGCCTACGCGCTGGGACGCAAGACGTGGCCTACCACGCCAATCGCGGCGCGCTGGGCGGCCACGCTGTGGGCGCTGAACTTCATCATTGATCTGCTGATCCTCTACTTCGCCATGCCCGGCATGACCGGCCCCTATGGCGGCTGGGAATGGCTGCTCTGGCCGCTGGCGCTGACAGGCGTCTTCGCGCTCTTCGGTGGCAGCTTCACGCGGGCGCGCTCCACGCTGAGCGCGCTGAACGCCCGCATGAACACCATCCCCAGCGGCTCTGGCGCGCGGCGCCGCGGTCGCGTGGTGAGCGAGCAGCCCAGCGGCGGCGTGGCAAGCGGCGCGCTGGCGGGCGGTATCGCCATCCTCGCCGCACTGGCGGTGGCCATCGTCATCAATGGCATCATCGTCATCGGCACGACCTGGTTCGACGGCAACGCCAAGGCGCTCGCCGCCATCGGGCAGATCGTCGAGGCCAAGTCCTCGCAGCCGTTGCCGCCAACCAATGTTGATCATATCGTGCTGGTGACGCAGGGCGTGGCCTCATATCTAGGTCAGCAGACGCTCGCTAGCAGCGGCCAGAACCTCGGCTCGATCTACCACACCGAGCAGGGGGAATACACGCTCCAGTCCGTGCGCGGTCATCTCTACTGGATCGCCCCGCTGGTCTACAACAACGTTTGGGCCAACCTCGGTAACTGGCAGAGTCCCGGCTATGTGGTGGTCGACGCCGAAGACCCCAACGCCGCGCCCACACTGCGCACGGGCTACCACATGCGCTACCTGCCCGACGCGCTCCTCAACCAGGACCTGCTGCGCCATGTCTACCTCAGCGGCTATACCAATGGCGATCTGGCCGACCCGACGCTGGAGGTAGATGATAGCTGGCGCCCATACTTCACCATCTCGCTGATGCAGCCATCACGCGGCTTCACTGGCGAGGTCGTGCGGCGCGTGCTGGTGGTGGACGCGCAGACTGGCGCGATCAATAACGTCGCGCCCCGCGCTGTGCCCAACTGGGTGGATCGCATCATCCCCTCCGACGCGGTCAACGACTATCTGACGTGGTGGGGCAAGTACGCGCACGCGCCGTGGATCAATCCCTCCGGTCAGAATCAGCAGAAGCCGGCGACCGACACGCCCGAACTGGTCTACAACCAGGTCAATCAGCCGGTCTGGCTGGAGCCAATGACCTCTGGCGCAGGCTCCGACAACTCCAGCACGGGCATCATCCTCTACGACACGCGCGAGATGACGGGGACGTTCTACCCGCTGACGGGCATCGGCGTCACCGACAACGTCACCAACGCCTTCCAGTCGAATCCCGCTAACATCCGCAACTACACGGTCGGCAACGTGCAGCTCTACCAGATCTACAATGAGCCGACCTGGGTGGCGACCTTCGTGCAGACCAACCCCTTCGGCGCCAGCTTCCAGGCCGTCGGCATCGTTGACGCCAGACACTTGCAGGGCGTCAACGTCATCATGGCGCCGACCAAATCGCAGGCGCTGGCGAACTACGCGCAATATCTGGCCGACAACAACATCAGCGGCCCCGGCGCGACCCCCAGCGGCAAGCAGGTGTCGCTGACCGGGCAGATCACGCGCGTCTCGCAGACCACCGAGAGCGGCGCGTCGGTCTATTACATGACGATCAGTGGGCAAGATCGCATCTTCAAGGCGGGGTTGGCGCTCAGCCCAGAGCTGCCGCTGGCGCAGCCCGGCGACACCGTCACGCTCTCGTTCCTGGATACCGGCCAGCACGTCGTCACGCTGACCGCCTTCAGCGACGCCAGCATCCCGCTGGGCGTGGCGTCGCCCAGCGCCACGCCGTAGGGTTGAGGGCCAGCGGTTGAAACCGCTCCTGAAGGGCCGCGCCCACAAGGCCCGCCAGCGCGGGTCCGAGAGCTGAACTCGCTCCCGCTGCGCCGCCAACTGGTTGCCACGCGCCGCGCCGCCTGCTATGCTGGCGCCAGGGGATGGTTGGCCAGCGAGTGGAGGCGCGAACACCGTATGGCGGTGACGCCAGATGAGAGCCTGGGCGCTGAGCAGCGCGAAGCGGTCGAGTTTCTGCTGCGGCTGGGGCGCGCGCTCAACCAGAGCGGCTACCCCGCCGACAGCCTGAAGGAGTTGCTCGGCGCCGTCTCGCTGCGGCTGGGGCTGCCGCATGTCGAGGTCTACAACACCGCGACGGGCTTACAGCTGGCATTTGGCCCGCTCAGCCGCCAGCGTACCTATCTAATGGCGGTCGCGCCGGGCAACCTCGACCTCAGCAAGATGACCGGGCTCGACCGCGTGGCGCTGCGGGTGATGGAGGGCAGGCTCACCGTCGCCGAGGGCATCGAGCGGGTCGAGCGCATCGAGGCCGCCGCCTCGCCCTACGGGCCGATCCCGACGGCGCTGGCGTATGCGCTGGCCTCGGGCGCGTTCGCGCAGCTCTTCGGCGGCGGGCTGCGCGAGATCACCCTCGCGGTCGTGATCGGCGGGCTGACCGGGCTGCTGGCGCTGGTCGCCGCGCGCTCCCACCGCGCCGAAGACCTGCTCGGGCCGGTCGCCGCGTTCCTCTCGGCCTTCATCGCCGCCGCTGTCGCCGCCCGCGCCATGCAGATTTCCAGCAGCATCGTCACGCTGGCGGGGCTGGTGATCCTGCTGCCAGGGCTGACGCTGACGATCGCGCTGGAGGAGCTATCCACGCGCCATCTGGTCACCGGCGTCAGCCGACTTAGCGCCGCGCTCATCACCTTCCTGGGCATCGTCTTTGGCGTGGCGATGGGCAGCCAGATCGCACAGATCAGCTTCGGCCCCGCCCACAGCGCCGCGCCCATTCCGCTGCCCCCCTGGGCTTCGCTGGCGGCGGTTGGCGTCTCGGTGCTGGCGATCACGGTCATCCTGCGGGCGCAGCCGCGCGACATCGGCTGGGTCGCCGTGGGCGTGGCCATCGCCTACGGTGCGAGCAGTCTCGGCGCGCTGGCGCTGGGACCGCTGGGCGCGTTTCTGGGCGCGCTGGCGCTCGGCCTCGCCAGCAACCTCTTCTCGATCCTGCGCAATCGCCCCGCGCTGCTGATGCAGGCGCCTGGTCTCTTCATCCTGGTCCCCGGCAGCATCGGCTACCTCGGTCTGGCGGCGCTGCTCCAGTCGAATACGCTCTCTGGCGTGCAGGCGGCGTTCCAGATGTTTCTGATCGGCGCGGCGCTGGTCTATGGCCTGCTCTTCGCCAACCTCATCTCGCCCGACCGCACGCTGCGGCGCATCGTCGAGCGAGTGGCGCGCCACAAGCCCCAGAAGCCGATGAACGCGCCAGCGCACGAGCCAGGCGCCGCTGAGGGCGATTGACTCGGCCTGGCGCGCGCCGGGTCGCGCCGGGTCGCGCCGGGTCTACCGGGCTAGTAGCCGCGCACGCCGCTGTCGCTGTTCGAGTCGCTGCCGCTGCGCTCCTCGCCCACCAGGTCCTTCTTGCTGACCCGCAGCCGATGAGTCGGCGTCAGGCGCGTATCCTCTGTCCAGCGGTTCTTCTTGTCCTGCGCCTGCTTCCCCGGATCCTCGTGGGCGAGCGCCTGCTTGCGATAGGTCGAGCGCTTCTTTGGCGTACCCGTGGTGATCTCAGTACTCTTCTCATGGTTATTGTGGCCGCGCGCGATGCGCTGGTCGTTGCTGTCGTGCTTGTGCATGCCCTTCTTCGCCATGAATGTAGTTCCTTCCCAATGAGCTGTCTTTCGCATTTCTAGACACCCCTGGATGGGCGCAAGCGCCGCGCCAGAGAACATCAGAGAACACTAGAGCAGATCGAGCCGCTACCAGAATGCGGCGTCGCTGGCGTGCGAACGCGCATGAAATGTGCGAAGTCATCCCAGCCGTAGCGCGCCATTCTCTGGCTGGGCGTTGGCCCGCCGCAGTCTAGAGGCGCAGAGAGATCCAGCATAGCAAGGAGGACGCTTCACATGGAGAATGACGAGAGTACATCGCGGATGCCCTATAAAGACACGCCAGAGGTCGTCCCCAGCGGCAAGCGCATGCCCATCCGCGACCGCGACGCCAACACCGCCGCCAGCAAGCGCTCGCGTGGCGCGCGGCAGACCAGTCGCGGCCAGGCCGAGCAGCGCCAGGGTGACACAGCGCCCTACGACGAGGTGCAGCAGGGCCAGCGCGAGGACGACCTGGAGGTTCAGCGCGCACGCGATCTGGCCGCCCGCGAGGAAGCCAAGAGTCGGCTGGCGGAGCGGCGTCGTCGGCTGACTGAGCAGCGCGGCGTCGAGTAGGCGTGATCACCCGCTAACGGCACGCAATCGAGCGATGGAGCAGTATGAACCCACACAGCACGAAAGATACGGCGCCCAGCCGCCGCGACAACGCCCGCGACAACGCCCGCGAGCCACGCAGCAGCGCCAGAGCTAACGCCAGAGCCAACGCCAGGAGCGGCGCGCAGAGCCGCGCGCAGAGCCGCGAGGAGGCGGGCGAGCGTGAGGATCAGCGCCGCGCCGCCGAGGAGGAGGGCCGCGTGCCATCCGATGCGCCAATCGCCAGTGAGGCGCTGCAAACCGCCTTCCACAAGACCATGCAGGAGGGTGAACAGCGGCTGGCGCGCAGCCTGCCCGCGCTGCTGGCGACTGGCGCGGTCGGTGGCATTGATGTCGGCATGGGCGTGCTGGGGCTGCTGCTCGTGCTGACGCTCACCGGCAACGAGGTGGCGGGCGCGCTGGCCTTTGGCATCGGCTTCATCGCGCTCACCCTGGCCAACAGCGAGCTGTTCACCGAGAACTTTCTGGTGCCCATCGCGCCCATAGCGGCGGGGCGGGCGCGCGTCCGCTCGCTGCTGCGGCTCTGGCTCGGCACGCTGATCATGAACCTGATCGGCGGCTGGATCATCACGCTGATTGTGGACGCCGCGCTGCCTGAAGTCCGTCCAGTGGCGATCACACTTGGTGAGCGCTTCGTGCACCAGGGCATCGGGACAACCTCATTTGCCAGCGCCGTGCTGGGCGGAGTGGTCATCACCCTGATGACCTGGATGGAGCGCGGCACCGACTCGGTGGTCGCCAAGATCATTGCCGCCGAGGTCGCCGCCTTTCTGCTAGCGGCGGGCCACCTGAACCACGCCATCGTCGCCTCGCTGGAGATGTTCGCAGCGCTGCACGCTGGCGCGACCTTCGGCTACCTGACCTGGCTCAAGCTGCTAGGCTGGGCTGTGCTGGGCAACGTCGTCGGCGGCGTGCTCTTCGTCACGGTGCTGCGGCTGGTGCAGGTCGGCGCGCACACGATCCGCGTCGAGCGTCACCGCGCCCAGCGCGAGCGGCCCGACCTCTCGATCTGAGTGCGCTCCGCCAGGACTCACAGTAGGTCGGTTCGTGGCGCTTGAGATTCCAGGCGCGTCATGTCTGTGGAGTAGCGCCAGTCACGGCCTCAACCCACACGATGCGTTGTCATTTTGGATCGAGCTTATTGACCTCGAGCGAGCCGGTCTCGACCAGCGACCGCGCTAGCACTGAGATACCGCGCTTCAGGCTGTCCGACGAATCGTCTGGTGTGACGGTGAATGCCACGTTCCCCGACTTGAGCTCCACCTGCGAAGCGCCTCTTCGCGCGTCGCGTTCCTTCCGCAGGCGGGCAACGATCTCACTGGCCAGACGAAATAGCAGGTCAGACACGAGATTGACCGCGATTCCCACCACAACGGTGTCGATTCCGACGGCCCGCGACCCATCGCCTGGCGCGCCGGACGCCGAGTCGTGGAGTTCGACCTCGGCTCCGTCGTCCCGCAGCTCTGACCCTACTACATCCAGCGCATCTTTGCCATCGAGCAGCCACCGTGCGTCTCCACTGGCGTTGTTTGAGGTGAACTGTATCTTCACCTCTTGTGGACCTGAATCAGGCATGTCACTATCCATCCTTTCGTTCCACCAACTCTCACCACCGTGCGCTGATCGTCATACACCGCACTGAAACCGATCACCTCACGCGGGCAAGCCAGCATGCAGCAGGCTGATCACGAGCCACAGGAAGACCACCAGGCAGAGGCCAGCTGCCACCACCTGCGCGTACAGCCCCGCATCATACGGGATCGGCGCTCGTTTGAGCGCCAGCCGCAGCCGATTGACGAGCGCATTGCTCGATGCCCGCGCGGCGCTGGCCGTACCGGCTGAGAGCGGCTTGTCGCTGACCGCTTCGAGAAAGAATCCCCACGCGGCGCCGATGAGCAACAGCAGCGACATGACGAGCGTCAGCTTCGTGCCGACAGCGAAGGGAGGGATCATCGCGAGTAGTGCAACGACCGCGCCAACGCCGCCCACCGTCAGGAGCAGCGCTCGTTGCGGAAAGACCGTCGCATACTTGACCTCGACCCCCGAGGCGCGCATGTGTCCAGCGACGCGCGGCGCAATCCACCATGCTGC
>JAICVT010000028.1 GCA_025935235.1 Ktedonobacterales bacterium
AGTCTTTCTAGATAGCGATGGCGCTGAGCGCTATGTAGCCATGCGGGAAGCTCTCGCGGCGTTGCAACAGGACGAGATACCTGCGGCGCTACAAGGCCGGACCATTCTGGCGCTGAACTATGAGGCGCTCATGGCGGGAGTCGATACCCAGGCGCTCGTTCGGCGCGCGAACCAAATTGCAGTCACCTATCCACAGATGAGTCAAGGGTATGTGCAGGCGTGGAGGCAATGGGAGCAGCAGAACCTCGCCTACCAGCGCCTTCTAGATGTACTTGCCGCTCTACAGGGCCGGACGGCGCCAACGGTTCTCTTCATAGACCACCTGCACCGAATGCTGGGCGGGGATTGGAGCCACTATCCCTTCGACGCGGCGCCTGTACTCAAGCCGCTCCTCAATCGGCCACTCATCCAGATTTGGGGCGCCTGCACGCTGATCGACTACCGGATTGTCGAGCGCGACCCATCAATACAGCATTGTTGCCAATACGTTCTTCTACCAAGCGCACATCTCCCGACATCCACCCCCAATAGCCGACGACTATAGGAAAGCACGGACACCGCCGCGCGCTCACGGACACAGACGACCCCCGCTCCGATCCAGAGCGGGGGTCAATGGGTGAGGTTCGGCCAAGTCGCTAGTGCAGCAGCCTGGCGCTGTCATCGTCGCCGCCCACCGGGCCCAGCGGCCCCATCGTCGCGCCGACTCGCACCACCAGGCTGTCCGGCGCGTCGCCCAGATCAATCACGACCTCGTCGCCGGGACGCACCTGCTCCAGCAACAGCGACTCCGCCAGCGCGTCCTCGATCCGGCTCTGCGCCTCGCGTCGCAGCGAACGCGCGCCATACTCGGCGTTGAAGCCGCGGCTGATGATGAGATCCTGCGCGCTCTCCGTCACCTGCATAGTGATGCGTTGCGCGTCGAGCCGCTCCTGAATCTGGTCGAGCAGCAGCCCGAGGATGCGTCGCGCCTCGCGCGTGGTCAGCGGGTGGAACAGCACGATGTCATCCAGCCGATTCAGGAACTCCGGGCGGAACGCGCGCTCGATCTCCGGCAGCACGGCCTTGCGCATTGCCTCATCCTGCGCTTCCTCATCTGGGCGTGTCTGGAAGCCAATGCTGGAATGATGCGCGAGCTTGTCCGAGCCGAGATTGGTCGTCAGGATGATCAGCGTGTGCTTGAAATCAACTTTGCGCCCCTTGGCGTCCGAGAGTACGCCATCCTCCAGAATCTGGAGCAGCATGTCATAGACCTGCGGGTGCGCCTTCTCGATCTCATCAAATAGCACGATGCTGTAGGGGCGACGCCGCACCGCCTCGGTGAGTTGGCCCGCTTGATCGTAGCCGACGTAGCCTGGAGGCGCCCCGACCAGCCGCGCCGCTGTGTGGCGCTCCATGAACTCCGACATGTCGAGCTTGACCATCGCGTCATCCGAGCCGAAGAGCGCCTCGGCCAGCGCGCGCGCCAACTCCGTCTTGCCAACGCCCGTCGGCCCGGCGAAGATGAACGAGCCGATCGGCCGACGACGGTCGCGCAGGTCGGCTCGTCCGCGTCGCACGGCCTTCGCGACCGCCCGCACCGCATCATCCTGCCCGATCACGCGCTGCCGCAGTGTGTCATCCAGATGCAGCAGCCGCTCTGACTCCTCAGCGCCATTGAGCGTGGTGGGGATGCCCGTCCAGCGCGAGACGACTTCGGCGATGTCGTGCGGCGTCAGCGTCGGCTCGTCGTCGGCGCGCAATTGCCGCCACTCCACCTCGATCCGCTCCAGCCGCTCGCGCAGCTCGCCCTCATGGTCGCGCAGGTCAGCCGCATCGGCGAACTGCCGCTCGCGGATCGCGCGCAGCTTGGCGTCGTGCAGCCGATCCAGCTCGTCACGCAGCGCCGTAGTCTCCTTCGGCGCCACGGCGCGCGCCACACGCAGGCGCGCGGCGGCTTCGTCCATCAGGTCCACCGCCTTGTCGGGCAGCGAGCGGTCCTGGATGTAGCGGTCGGAGAGCGTCGCCGATGCGGTGATAGCCTCATCTGAGACGCGCACATGGTGGAAACGCTCATAGCGCGAGCGCAGCCCCGTCAGGATCTGAATCGTCTCAGGAATGGTAGACTCCGGCACGGTGATCGGCTGGAAGCGCCGCTCCAGCGCGGGGTCGCGATCCATGATCTTCTTGAAATCGTCCTGCGTCGCCGCGCCGATGACCTGAATCTCGCCACGCGCCAGAATCGGCTTGAAGAGGTTGGCGCCATCAATCGAGCCTTCCGCGCCACCGACGCCGAGCAACCCTTGCAGCTCGTCTATGAACAGGATGACGTTCTGCGCTTTGAGCAGCTCGTCCACCACCGCCTTCAGCCGCTCCTCGAAGTCGCCACGATACTTGGTGCCGATGGTCAGCAGGCCCACATCCAACTGCACGATGCGCTTGTCGCCCAGCTTCTCCGGCGCCTCGCCCGCCACGATGCGCTGGGCCAGGCCTTCGGCGATGGCAGTCTTGCCGACGCCCGCGGCGCCCACCAACACCGGATTATTCTTGCGCCGCCGCGTCAGCGTCTGCATCACCTGGGTCAGCTCGCTCTCGCGCCCGATCATCGGGTCAAGCTCGCCAGCGATCGCGGCGGAGGTCAGGTCGCGGCTGACGATATTGAGGGTGGGGGTCATGCGATAGCGGGCCGCGTGCGCCAGAGCGAATCCGCCACCTTCGGCTTGTGAACGCAACAGCCGGGCCTGGTTCCTGGCGCCGTCATACGTCACGCCAAAACTCTCCAGCACGCCCGATGCGATGCCATCGGCATTGCGCAGCAAGCCGAGCAGAAGGTGGAACGACGTGACCTCTATGGCGGTATCGGCGCTGGCCTCGGCCTCAGCGTCGGCGAGCGCCTGCTTCGCCTCTGGCCGCAAGGTCGGCTCTGGAATCGCTCCATGCACGCCGCGCCCCATGATGAAGTCGAGCGCCTGCCGGAGTCGCGGCACATTGACGCCCAGATTGTTCATCACCTCGAGCGACAACGCGTCTTGCGCGTCAACGATGCCGCACAGAATGTGCTCGCCGCCAATCGCGCGATGCTGAAGGCGGATCGCGACCGCGCGGGCCTGCGCCAATGATCGTCGGGCATCTACACTGTAGTGGTCGAACCGGCTCACGTGGCCCTCTCCTGTTCTTGCCGTGCGATGTCATCTCATCGGACACGTCAACACAGCTTAAAGCAAGGCCTATGCCACGGCGCCTCGATCACGCGGCGGTTGAATGCTGGCGGTTGAAACCGCGCCTGGGAGGCCCATTCGGGTCGCGAAGCTCGGCTTCGCCTGCCGCTTGCGCGGACTGAGACGCGATCCCCAACCCGCGCAGGCGGGTTTCGCGGTGGCCCCGCAGGCCACCTCCCAGGCGCGAATTCATTCGCCAGCCGAGCGGGCGCCTCGATTCGGCGGCGCGCCGCTCGCCGACTAGAGCGCGGCGATGCTGAAACTCAGCGCGTCGCGGACATGCTGCGAGCGCAGCGTTTCCCACACCTCGCCGACATGCGCCACCAGCTCGGCGCGCTCGGCCCACATATCCTCGCGCAGCGCCGCCAGCCCGTGATTCTCTGGCTGCGCCTGGCTCATCTCCGTCACCAGCCGCAGGGCGACCGTCAGGTCCTGCACGTCGCCCAGATGCGACTGCGCCTTCGTCAGCGCCTTGCGCACGGGTGTCACGCCCTCGCCCAGCGCCCCCGCGAAGACTTCCAGCACGTAGCGCAGGCGCTTGCAGGTGATGCGCAGTTGGTGCAGCGTCGGCGGCTCGGCCCCGGCGATGCGCGTCTCGAAGCGCAGCACGCGCTCATAGCGCGGCCAGAGCGCGCTGCCGACAAAGTGGCGCGTCAGCACGCAGTGTTCGGCGTCGCTCAGCACAGGGGAGCGGCTGACGAACCGCTCCAGATCGCGCAGCAGCCGCGCGTGCTTGCGCTTCTTCAGCCGCTCGACCAATCGCTCGTAGGCAGCCAGGCGCTTCGCAGCCAGCAGATCGCACAGCTCCAGGGAATCGCGCTCGCGCTGCGCGTCGGCGCCGACCCACTCGCGCACGCGCTTGAGGAAGATGTCCAGATTGCGGATCTCGCCCAGCGCGTCGGCGATGGGGCTTAGGCGCTTGCGCAGGGAGCGCAGCGTCTTGTCGCGATAGACACCTGCGCCTTCGAACGCCTGCAAGGTGGAGCGGATACGCCGCGTCGCCACGCGCATATCATGGATGGCGTCCGCGTCGCCCATCTCCAGCGTCAACCGCTGCGCGCGGCGCAGGTCGCGCAGGCTCCGGCGGATGGTGTGCCGTACCAGCGCGTCGAGCGGTGTATAGCCATCGAGCGCCCAGCGCGCGTGACGCAGCAGCGCCAGGCCGCGTTGCAGCTTGGAGCGCGGCTCCGGCGCCAGCGGCAGCGCCTCGGTGAGCGCGCGACAGAGCGCATCGAGGTCAGTGCGCGAACCGCCGCCCTTCAGTTCCAGCTCCAGCTCATGGATTGGCTCGTGGCGTCCGGCGGCAATGATCTGGCCAGTGTCCAGCGCCAGCTCGCCGATCACCCGGCCACTGCGCCGCACAGTCCAAAGTTGCCGCTCCACCTCGTCGCGCAGCAGCGGCGCCAGCGGCTCATCGCGTGTCAGCGCCAGCGCTGGCTCGCCCACCTCGCGCGGCCAGTCGCGCGGATCGAAGCTCAGCGGCCCGCTCAGCTCGGCCTCAACCTCTGCGCGCTCGTGCACGCCGCCCGCACCGCTATTCGGCCCCTTCAGTGTCACGATGCGCCGCTCGCCAATCGTACGGATGCGCAGCGAATGTCGGGTCGAGGTGACGGCGCGCGAGGGAGTGTCGAGCAGCGTATCGCTGTGCCGTTCGACGCCTGTGCTGCGCAGGGTATAGAGATGCAGCGGCAAGGTCGTCAGGCTCGCCGGGTCCAGCGCCCCGGTAATTGCGAATTTCGCTTCGATCTCCACGCCGAGCCTCCTTCGCGGCGCGGCGCGTCAGCCGCCGATCATAGACATCGAGCGAGCAGTACGATGGAAGCGCTTGTCGCCGATGTAGTGCTTCAGCTCCTTGTGCCAGACAGCCTGGCGCAGCGCCAGCTCGATCTCGGCATCGCTGGCGTCGGAGCGCAACAGCGCACGGAAATCGGTCTCGATGTGCGCGAAGAGGCAGGTGCGCAGCTGCCCCTCCGCCGTCAGGCGGATGCGGTCGCACTGGCCGCAGAACGGCTCGCTGACTGGATTGATGAACCCGACCTCGCCCACGCCATCGGCGAAGGTGTAGCGCCGCGCCGTCTCCGATTTGTCGGCGCTGGTGATCGGGACCAGCGGGCCAAACTCGCCTTCGATGATCGAGCGAATCTCGCCGCCCGTCAGGATGTCTTCCTTGCGCCAGATCTGATCGGCGTCGAGCGGCATGAACTCGATCCAGCGCACGACATAGCCGGTGCGCCGCGCGAAGCGTGCGAAGTCCACCACCTCAGCCTCGGTGAAGCCGCGCATCGCTACGGCGTTGATCTTGATCGGGCGGATGGTCGGGCAATCCTCCAGCGCGCGCAGCCCGGCCAGCACCTGCTCCAGCGCGTCGCGGCGCGTGAGCTGCGCGAACCGCTCGCGCTCCAGCGAGTCGAGGCTGACGTTGATGCGGGTCAGCCCAGCCTCGGCCAGCGGACGCGCCAGCTTAGGCAGCGCGACGCCGTTAGTCGTCAGACTGAGGCTCTTGAGGCCGGGAATCGCGCGCAGCATCTGCACCAGCGCGGGCAGATCGCGGCGCACCAGCGGCTCGCCGCCCGTCAGCCGCACCTGCTCAATGCCGATGGAGGCGGCGATGCGGGTCAACCGCGCCATCTCTTCAAAGGTCAGGATGTCGGCGCGTGGTAGCCAGGCCAGCCCCTCAGCGGGCATGCAATAGACACAGCGGAAGTTGCACTTGTCCGTCACCGAGATGCGCATATTGCGGATGCGCCGCCCGTAGCTATCAACGAGCGGTCCCTTCAGCGCCTCTGGCGTGGGTGTGTCGTGGTGGTCGCGCCCGGCGGAAAGATCGCGCAGGGCGCGGCGGATCACCTTGCGATTGCCGTCTGTGTCTGTCATGCCACTCTTGCCTCACCATGTCGCCTGAAATCGCTGCGCTAGCCGATGGTCTGCCCCGGCTTGATGTCTACCACCTCGACCCCGCTCACCCCGAACTCGCCCAGCGCCTCTTTCAGCGCAGCAGGCGTGCCGATCAGCGCCGGGAAGGTGGCGTAGTGAACCGGCATGATGGCCGGAACCTTCAGCAGCTTCATCGCATAGGCGGCCTCGCGCGGCCCCATCGTGAAGAAGTCGCCGATCGGCAGGATGGCCAGGTCAGGCTTGTAGAGATCGCCGATGATCACCATGTCGCTGAAGACGTTGGTATCGCCAGCGCAATAGATCTTGAAGCCATTCTCACAGGTGATGACATAACCGACCGCTTCGCCGCCATAGATGGTCGTATCGCCGTCGCTGATGCCGCAGCTGTGATCGGCATGCGTCATCGTGACCTTGACGCCGCCCAGGTCAAATGTGCCGCCCTTGTTGAAGCCAACGACGTTGGCGACGCCCTTGCTCTCCAGCCAGCCCGCTGTCTCGGGGATCGCCAGCACATGCTGCGGCTGGGCGCTGGCGGCGGTAGAGACCGCGTCACCGATGTGGTCGAAGTGGCCGTGCGTGATGAGGATGTCGTCCAGTTTGCCGACCGACTTCAGGTTCTCCGGGCAAGCGGGATTCCCCTGAATCCACGGATCGAGCATGATGCGCCTGCCGCCTGGAGTGCGCACCACATAGGTCGCATGCCCAAACCACGTAATTTGCGCGCCCTTCAGATCCATCGTGTGCGTCCCCTTTGACTTCGCGGCTGATGACCTCGCCCAGATCAGCGCCCAATGCGGCGCCACCATCGGCGCTCGGCGCACTCGCTACAAAAACTGTACCACGCGGGCGCCCCCAGCCCCAACCCCTCCCCCGCTGTGCGGGAGAGGGGAGCCAGAGCCGCAGCGCGGGCGAAGGCTGCCCGCGCTGCCCTGTGCAAACGCTCCTGCTCTCTCTCCCTCTGGGAGAGGGTTGGGGTGAGGGCGCGCGTCTACTCGCGCACCGCGAAATAGACGGCGGCGGGGTTCGGCGTGATGATGGCGGCGGTGGATTGCTCCGGCGTCAACTGATACGACTCTGTCAGCCCCACGCCGATCGCTTCTGGCGCGCCGAGCAGGCGGAAGACGCGCTCGTGGTCTGCCAGCTCCGGGATGGCGGCGTAGCCCCAGCTGTAGCGACGCGCCGCGCCCTCGGGCAGCCCCAACTCGGCGCGGATATGCTCGTTGGCGTAGTCGGCCATCGCCTCGGCCATCTGCACGCTCAGGCCATGCAGGAAGTAGGCCTCGGTGTAGTCGCCTGCCGCCTGAAGCCGCGCGGTCTCCTCTGACGCGCGCTCACCCATCGTCACCACTTGCAGCGGCACGACCGCCGCACGGTCACCCTCCGTCGCGTAGTAGTCGGCCAGGCACAGCCGCTCGCCCTCGCTTTGCCGCGGGAAGCTGAAGCGCTCGATCTCCTCAGATTGCCGCTCCGCATCGAGGATCACGAGATCGTCGCCCTCGGCGCGGGCCGCGAAGTAGCCGTAGACCGCGCGCGGATGCAGCCAGCCACGCTGGCGCGCCTGCCGCAACATGCGCTCCAGCCGGGGCTGGAACTCCTCACGCACCAGCCGCTCATACTCCGCACCGTGCGCCACGCCGCCCCAGCGGCCCCGGTAGAGCGCGTTGAAATCGAGATAGGCCGCCACATCCTCCACCGCCACGCGATCCAGCACGCGCGGCCCCCAGAATGGCGGCCGCGCATCTGGCGCGGGCGGAATCTGTGGGCGCTCGGCCACGCGCGGCCCACGCTCCTGCGCCTTGCGGTCGCGCGCGGCCTGCCGCTCGCGCGCCGCCAGCGCGTCGGCCTTCACCTTCGCCACCAGCGTGTCGCGCTTGTCGTCGTCGGTGAGCTGGTTCATCAGGTCCAGCCCCTCGAAGGCATCGCGCGCGTAGAAGACGCCCGGCGCATAGCTCTCGACTGCTGTGTCGTCGCCGCCGAAGAGCACGCGATAGCCATAGGCGCGGTTGATGGCTGCGCCCCCAATGATGACTGGAATCTTCAGCCCGCGCCGCTCCAGCTCCTGCACGCACAGCGGCATCTGCTTGGAGGTACTCACCAGCAGCGCCGAAAGGCCAATCGCGTCGGCGTTGACCTCAGCCGCCTTCTCGATGATCGTATTGATCGGCGTCTGCTTGCCCAGATCATAGACGGTGAAGCCATTGTTGGAGAGGATGGTATTGACGAGATTCTTGCCGATGTCATGCACGTCGCCAAAGACCGTCGCCAGCACCACCCGCCCCTTGGTGTAGCCCTCGGCGCGCTCCAGATAGCGCTCCAGATGCGCCACCGCGCGCTTCATCACCTCAGCCGACTGCAAGACGAACGGCAAGATCAGCTCGCCCGCCCCGAAGCGGTCGCCGACATCCTTCATCGCGGGCAGCAGCGTGTTGTTGAGCGCATCCACCGCCGCGCGCGAAAGCTCGCTATTGGTCTGCCAGCCCTCCATCGGCCCGCCGGGCGCAGGCGCCCCCTCTGGCCGTGCGGTCAGCGACGCCTCCTCTGGCGACTGGCCCGCCACGCGATAGGCGATGGCCGCATCCACCAGCGCCTCCACGCCCTCCTTCTTGCGGTGCAGGATCTGGTAGTGCAGCCGCTGATCCACCGTCATGCCCTCGGTGGGATCGGCGACCTCTTCCTTCTGCGCGGACGCGCCGTGCTGCTCATAGTAGGCGATGAAGCGCGGCAGCGCATCTTCCGAACGATTCAGCAGCAGGTCGTCGCACAGCGCCCGCTCGCTTTCGGGGATCTCAGCATAGGGCGTGATGTGTGCGGGATTCACGATCGCCGCGTCCAGCCCAGCCTGCACGGCGTGGTGGAGGAAGACGCTATTCAGCGCGGCGCGCGCGTGCGGCGCCACCCCAAACGAGACATTGCTGACGCCGAGGATGGTCAGGACGCCCGGAAGCTCGGCCTTCACCCGGCGGATCGCCTCCAGCGTCTGGACGGCGCTATCACGTAGGTCTTCTTGCCCGGTCGTCACCGGGAAGGTCAGCGTGTCGAAGAGCAGCGCCTGCGGCGGCAGATCGAATTCGGTCGTCGCGATGTCGTGGATGCGGCGGGCGACGGCGACTTTGCGCTCCGCCGTCTTGGCCATGCCCTCCTCGTCAATCGTCAGCGCCACCACCGCCGAGCCATGCTCGCGCGCCAGCGGCAGCACGGCGTCCACCCGCTGTCGGCCATTCTCCAGGTTGACGCTATTGATGACGGCCCGCCCTGGATATGTCTCCAGCGCAGCCTTGATGACGCTGGCCTCGGTGGAGTCCAGAATCAGCGGCGCCTCGACGCCCATCTCCAGCTTCTTGACCGCCTGGCGCATCTGCTGTAGCTCGTCGCCGCGCTCGGTCAGCGCCACGCAGACATCCAGCGTATGCGCGCCGCCATCCATCTGGTCGCGCGCCACCTGCGTCAGCGTGTCGTAGTCATCGGCCAGCAGCGCCGCCTTGATCTTGCGGCTGCCCTGCGAGTTGACGCGCTCGCCGATCAGCATCGGCGCGGGGTCCTGCTGCAGCGAGACGGCGCGCACAGCCGAGGCCACCAGCAGCGCCGTGCGATTGCGCGTCTCGTCACTGAAGCGCGCCAGCCGCTCGGGCGCCGTGCGCTGCTTGGCCTCGGGCAACGCCGCGATGCGCGCGACGAGCTGGCGGATGTGTTCCGGCGTGGTGCCGCAGCAGCCGCCGACGATATTGACGCCCAGATCGCCCGCGAACCCAGCCAGTTGCTCGGCCATCGGAGCTGGCTCCATCGGATAGATCGCGCGACCATTCTGGTTCAGTGGCAGGCCCGCATTGGGGATGGCGCTGATGGGGACATCGAGGTTCTCGGTCAGCCAGCGCATCGGCTCGCGCATGTGCTCTGGCCCGGTCGAGCAGTTCAGACCGATCACGTCTACGTTCAGCCGCCGCACGATGGCCGCCGCGGCGGCGATGTCGGTGCCAAGCAGCATGCGTCCGCTGGTGTCGAGCGTCACCTGCGCCTGAATCGGCAGCGTCTTGCCCGTCTCGGCAAAGGCCAGCCGCGCGCCGTGGATCGCCGCGCGCACCTCCAGGATGTCGTTGCTGGTCTCAATGATGAGCAGATCAACGCCGCCCTCGATCAGCGCGACGGCCTGCTCGCGGAACAGCTCGGCCAGCTCGGCATACGTGATGTTGCTCAGCGCGGGATCGTCAGCGGAGGGCAGCATGCCGGTCGGGCCCATCGAGCCAGCCACGAAGCGCGGGCGCTCAGGCGTGGCGAACTCATCGGCGGCCTCGCGCGCCAGGCGAGCGGCGGCGCTGTTGATCTCGCGGGTGCGATCGCCCAGCCCGTAGTCGTCCAGCTTGAGGCGCGTGCCGGTGAAGGTATCCGTCTCGATCACATCCGCGCCCGCCGCCAGATAGGCGCGGTGGATGTCGCTGATCGCGTCGGGCCGCGTGACTGCCAGGATCTCGGGGCAGCCATCGAATTGCGCGCCGCCATAGTCCTCGGCGCTCAGATTCAGGTTCAGAATCTGTGTGCCCATCGCGCCGTCATAGATCAGCACGCGCCGCCGCGCCTCGGTCAGATACGCGCTCTCCGACGCCGTTTGCGCCTTCGTTTGCGCTCGCGCGCCCGCCGTTGTGTCCGCCACAGAAGTCAAGGCCAAGCCCTCCCGCCCAAGGGCGCCACGTCGCGCCGTGCCAGCATATCACGCAGATTGCGCGTTTCATTGTATACCGGCAGAGGCGCTCGGCGCGAGTGCGGGGGGCCTGACATTAGCGGCTGAGCGATTCGACCAGCGCGGCGACCAGTTCGCGCAGGAAGTCGGGGATGTCCTCGACCACGCGCCCCCAGACCATATTGCCCGAGCGGAATGCTGGCTCATCGGCCCAGGTCGCGCCCGCGTGCACCATGTCGTCGCGGATGCCGCGCGAGCCGGTCACGCGCATGCCGCGCACGATGTCCGCCGAGGCCGGAACCCAGCCGCCGTGGCAGATGACACCTATGATTTTGCCAGCCGCGTGTACGTCGCGCGTGATGCGCAGCACATCCTCGCTGCGCCGCAGCTTGTCGGGCGCCCAGCCGCCAGGAATCACAAGCCCATCCAGCTTGGCGGCGTCTACCTCGCTGGCCACCACATCCGGCGTCGCGGTCAGGCAGTGCTTGGCCGTCACCTTATCATGCGAGAGGCCGATCACAAGCGTGCGCGCGCCCTCCTCACGCAGCCGCATCACCGGAACCCAGAACTCCAGATCTTCAAATCCTTCGGCTACAAAGACGCCGATTGTCTTGCCATCCAGCCGCGCCATCGCTTCACTCCTTTGTTTCTCTCTATGTCGTCCGCCGCGCTGTTGCCGCGCGTCACGCGCCGTGGATGGTGAATTTGGCGAGCAGCGCATACTGCGGACACATCGCGTTCGGGGGGCAGCGCGCCCCACCAGTGAACGTTACCACTGAATCACCGGGCTGCGCGACCGTAAAATCCCACACGCACTCGCCCTGCTCGAGAGCGCCCTGTGCTCCGGTCGGCGTCAGCCCTCCGGCGGGTGTGATGGCCGCGCGACTCCAGGTGTGATTGCCATCCAGGCGGATCTCAACCACCGCGCCGACGGGCAGGCTGACCTCGGTGGGGCCGCGCATGTTGCGCAGGGTCGCGCCGGGGGAGCCAGCGAGCGTGGCGGACTGCCCTGTGCAGGGTGGCGGCAGATTCGGCGTCGCAGTCGGGCTGGCGGATCCGCCAGCCCCGCCCGAGCCGCCGACGGCCCCAGCGCCGCCGCACCCGGCCAGCAGCAGCGCCGTCGCCAGCGCGAGCGGCGCGAGCGCACTCAGACGCCATCTACGCAGTCGCATGACAATTCCCTCCCGGACGCTCATCATTAGCCAAACCTACCCGCGTCAGTCCACGGCGCCCTATACTACAACACGCTCGCCAATACGCTCGCCTGGCGCGCGAGCAGCAGCGCCTCTGTCCAGATGACGCTCGGCGCGATACAATGGTTCCCGCATCCAGCGGGCCGCTATGCGCCACAACACGCAAATCATGAGGACTCGCACATGATCAATCCCGTTCGCTACCCCAGCCAGATCCCACTCTTCGACGCCCTGCGCGGCGACCGAGTCATCCTGCGCCCCCACACGCCCGACGACTTCGACGAACTGTGGGACGCCATCCAGGTCTCGCGCGACGAGCTGCGCCCGTGGCTGCCGTTCGCCGATCAATCGCCGGACGAGCTGCGCGACTGGCTGGCGAAGGTGAGCGCGAAGTGGATCACGCGCGAGATGCTGGGTATGGGCATCGTCGAGCGCGCCTCCGGCCGCCTGATTGGCGACATCGGCCTGATGGTCCATAGCTGGGATATTCGCTCGTTCGAGATCGGCTATTGGCTGGCCACCAACGCCGCTGGGCATGGCTACATGTCCGAGGCGGTGCGCCTCATCACCGATTTCGCTTTTGACCATCTCGACGCCCAGCGCGTGATGATCCGCTGCGACGCACTGAACGCCCGCAGCGCCGCCGTACCGACGCGCCTCGGCTTCACCTTCGAGGGGCGCACGCGGCGCGACTTTGCCTCGCCTGACGGCCACATCCGCGATACTCTCGTCTTCTCGATGATCCGCGACGACCCGCGCTGGCCCAATCAGCCAGCCTGACCACGCTCCGGAGGGAGGCTCCAATGACATCGCCTAAGCCAGCATCCTCTCAAGACTACTGGGCCGAAGCGCTCAAAGCCAGCGCCCCCTATCACGGCCTGATCGGCAGCGGCGCTCGCTGGGAGACGCCGGTCGTGATTCGCGGCGCGCGCATCATCACCGGGGTGGATGCCGAGCCGATCGAGCGCGGCGCGCTCGTTTTCGAGGGCGAGCGCATCGTCGCCGTGGGGCCAGAGCGCGAGGTCCAGGCGCCGCGCGGCGCCCAGATGCTCGACGCTGACGGCATGACGGTGATGCCCGGCCTGATAGACTGCCATGTCCACCTTAGCGGGCGCTGGGGCTATGATCTGCTCGACTCGCTCCAGACCTCGCCCTCGCTGGGGCTGCTCTACGCCGTGCCGAACGCTCGCGCCACGCTGGAGGCGGGCGTCACGACCGTGCGCGACGCGGGTGGGACCCCCGCTGGCGTGCGCCAGGCCATCGAGCGCGGCTTCTTCCCCGGCCCGCGCATGCTCGCCGCCATCGTCATCCTCTCGCAGACGGGAGGACACGGCGACAGCGTCATGCCATGCTGCGCCGATCTGAGCGGAGCACGCATGCCCGACATGCCACACAACGTGGTGGATGGCGTGGACGCCATGCGCCACAAAGTGCGCGAGGTGCTGCGCGCGGGCGCCGACTGGATCAAGCTCTGCGCCAGCGGCGGCGTGCTCTCGGCCAGCGACTCGCCCGAATCCGCGCAGTTCACCGTGGACGAGATTCGCGTCGCGGTGGAGGAGGCGGCCGCCCAGGGCAAGCGCTGCATGGCGCACGCCCAGAGCAACCAGGGCATCAAGAACGCCATCAACGCGGGCGTCGCCAGCATCGAGCATGGCATTTATCTGGATGACGAGGCCATCGCCATGATGCTGGAGCGCGGCGTCTATCTGGTTCCCACGCTGGTCGCGCCGCAGGATGTCGTCGGCGCCGCCGAAGCCAACCCTGGCAAGCTGCCAGACTATGCTATCGAGAAGGCCAAACAGGTCATCGAGGCGCACCGGCGCAGCTTCCGCATGGCGGTCGAGGCGGGGGTCAAGATCGCGATGGGGACGGATACGGGCGTGGGGCCACACGGCGGCAATGCGCGTGAACTGGAGCTGATGGCGCGCTTCGGTGGGATGAGCGCTATGCAGGCCATCACCGCCAGCACGCGCACAGCCGCCGAGCTATTGCGCCTGGATAGTCAGACCGGCGCGCTGGCGGCTGGCCAGCTCGCCGACATCCTGGTGGTGGATGGCGACCCGCTGGCCGATCTGGGAGCGCTGGCGCAACCGGAGAAGATCGCGCTGGTCGTCAAGTCGGGCGCCGCCGCGCGCAATCGCCTCTCCGACGCCCGCGCCTGACGCGCCGCCACTCCCTTCCATAGGGAAACAAAACCTTCTGTGGCTCCCCTCTCCCGCGCAGCGGGGGAGGGGCTGGGGGTGGGCGCGCGCCACGCTCAGATGCGGTTGATGGTCTTGCCCATGAACTTGCCAAAGAGCTTGTAGGCCAGCTTGCGCAGGAAGTAGCGCTCGACGCGCTTCGGGTTGCCGCTAGCCAGCACTTCGCCCATATAGATCGCGCTATCCACCTTGTGGGCGCCGCGCGCCACCTTATGCTCCTGCGCCGCCGCGTGCTTCAGTCCGCTCGACGTTCCATGATGTTCGTTGGAATGGCCCTGGCTCATTGCGTTCGCCTCCTCAAACTCACGCGCATCATTCCCATCGGTGGGGCCAAGGCCACCGGGCCTCACGGCTGATGACCACTACGCGCATGCTAGGCAAGCGCCCGGCCACTGTCAAACCCGGCGCCGATTGCGTGACGATTGGGGCGCCCCGTTTGGGGATACAATCCCAGCGAGCCTGGCGACGCACATACGCCGACGCCAGCGCCAGGGAGCGCGAGACCCATGCAAACGACCAACTACCGAGATTGCCCCGGCTTCGGGCTGCGCCTACCCATCAGCGACGCAGGCGACGATACACGTTTCTCCGCTTCACCGGAATGCCAGCGCATCTACGGCGAGCTAACGGGCTACACCGTCGCCCGCAACGATCCGGATTTTATGCATCAGCATCTGGTCGACGCCTATGCCGCGCAGCATGCCAACGACGCGCAGCCGACCATACGAGTCGCTTTCGCGCTGGTCGGGCTGTATCTGACCTTCGAGCAGGGCGCGACGGGCAAGCAGGCGCAACATATGCACATGCTGCTGGCTCAGCGCTCGAAGCAGTGGCCGCGTTTTCCACGCCCAGCGCGGACAGGCTCGCTGACCGTGCTGGATGTCATGAACGCGGCGCCAGGCCCGGCGCGCGATGCGGCACTGCTCGACTGGGCGCGCTCGGTCTGGGAGGCGTGGTCGCACGAGCGTGAGCGCGTCAAGCGCATGATCGCCACGGTGATGGACAACTAACCCCGACGGCGGTTGCCGGAGCGACGGTGAAACGTGTACGTGTATACACCAGTGAGCGATGTCCATCCAACCTATCGGCTCGACCGCGAGAGGATCATCTGGCGATGGCCCGTGACACAGCGCCTCCTATCTCGACCACGCGCGGCGATGGCGGTGAACCAGATGACGATCTGATCGTCACGCGTGAATCGCTCGACGGCTCCGCGACCGCGCTATCTCAGTGGGAGGGCCGCGCCTGGCTGCTGCGACGCGATCAGCCAGCCGAACAACCAGACGAACCGCCAGGCGAGCCGCCCAGCGGCGGCGTCAGCGAGCCATCTCCGCTCCCGGCTCCGGGCAAGATCATGCGTATCGTCTGGAGCAACAGCCTGACCCTGCGCCAGAAGGCGCTGCGCGCGGGCGGCATCGCGCTGCTCGTCATCCTGACGACCTACCTGCTGATCGGTGGTCCAGCCGCCACTCCCGGCGTCATCACCCGCGCGGGCGACGCGCTCAACGCCCGCCTGCGTCCGCCCAATCCGCAGCCGACGCTGGCCGAGCGCGGGTATGTCTTCGTCAAATCACCGCCCGGCTCGTACAACCTGCCACAGATCAGCATCGCTCCGGTCGTTGACCGTGCCAACGCCGCCTGGGCGTGCTGGTCGTCGCCATTCGCGCCGGGCGCACAGCGCGGCGTCCCGACCGCTCAGGCCTTCTACACCGAGAGCGGGGGCGCACGATGGACGCGCCTGCAATTGCCGCGCAGCGGCGCGCAGCACTGCACAGTCATTGCCGATGGCGAGAACAGCGCCAGCGCGCTCGTTTTTCTCGATCAGGGTCAGGCGCCCGACGGAAGCTGCATCGCTCCCTTCGTCTACTTCAGCGCCGACTCTGGGCAGTCATGGACCCAGGTTCCCTGGCCGCTCGGCCCCTCTGAATCCGCCTGCCAGTATGACGCCGCGCTTGAAGGTGGCGCCATCTACCTCTGGTCGCGCGCGCCGCTGCTGCGCGAAGCCAGCCTGGTCGCGCCGCCGACCAGCCGCCTGATCGTCTCCCGCGATCACGGCCAGACGTGGGCAGCCGCCGATGAGGGGCTGAATGACGCCGTTGGGTACGACATCGTCGGCTTCCGACCCGGCGGCCACATCCTCGCTCGAGTCGCCGATGTACACGGCAACGGCGCTGATTCACTGCTGATGTCCAGTGACGACTACGGCGCCTCGTGGCGGGCTCTCGGTCGGATACCGGGCGGATTCTCGCAGGTCTTCGCCTCCAGCGATCGCAACGTCACCGATCACGGCGGCTGGGGCAGGCTCTATGTGCTGGCGCGCGTCATCGTCAACGACTCGCTCACCCTCCCGCCAGCCTACGCCCTCTGGACTGGCTACGCTGGCGGCCAGTGGTCGAGCATTCCGCTTCCACCGCTGCCCACAGGCGCCGCGGCCACTGCCGACGCCAATCAGCCGCTCGTCATCGGCGTCGGCCCGGCGGGCTCGCTGGAAACAGAGCGCGGCGTGCTCGAAATCCGCGATGCGCAACTCAACGCCGCGCGCCTTCTGTGGGTTTGGGATCCCGCCCACGCCCAATGGCTGCTCGATCCAGAGGACGTGCCTGGCAATCTGGCGCTGGAGGGCGCGAGCTGGCGGGCGGGCGACCAGATCATCTGGGTGACGACGCTGCAGCTTGGCGTGCCGCCCGTGCTGAAGATCTACACCAAAACCTATCCTGCCGACCTGCTGGCGCACATCCAGCGCGGTCAGCCCACGCCATCCAGCCGGTGACCGGCGCCGCCGGATGGCTGCGTGGGCATAGCCAGGAAGACACGACGACACAGAACGCGACCGGCGCGTATGGTATAGTGCCGTGGATTCGTAGGATTGACTGGCGCCCATTGGATTCCAGCGAGCGAGGCGAGAGCATGACAGCGGCGACTGACGGCGCGCGACGATATGATGTCCTGATCGTGGGGGGCGGCCCGGCGGGCCTGAGCGCAGCTGAGGCCGCCGCCAAAGCGGGCGCGCGCGTGGCTGTGCTGGAGCGCCGCAAAGAGATCGGCTATCCGGTCCACACCAGCGGCGGAAGCTGGGTCAGCGACATGCGCGCCATCGGCGTTCCTGCCGATCTCTACAATCCGATTCGCGCCGTCACGTTCCTCTCGCCTGGGCGCTCCGTTCGGTTCGACTATGATGAGCCAGTCTGCTGCGTGCTCGATGTGCGCGGCGTCTACCAGTTCCTCGCCAGCCGCGCCATCGCCGCGGGCGCCGAGATTCATCCCAACTCGCCCGTCGAAGGCCCGATTGTCGAGGATGGCCGCGTCGTGGGCGTCATCGCCAAGGACCACCGCAACCGCGCGGGCGAGTGGCGCGCCGATGTCGTCGTGGACGCCAGCGGCTTCTCCAGCACGCTCGTCACGCGGGCGGGCGTGCGGCGCGGCTTCCAGCGGTACGGCTACGGCGCGGAGTACGATCTGGTCGCGCCCAACTACGACCAGAACATGCTCTACCTCATCATGGGCAGCCAGGTCGCGCCATCCGGCTACGCCTGGGCCTTCCCGCGCGGCAAGCAGCGTGTGCGCCTCGGCGTCGGCGTGATCCGGCCGGATGTCGCCGCCGACGCCCGCGAATACCTCGACAGCTTCACCGAGCGGCTGCCTCAGCTCGCCGACGCCTTCAAAGGCGCCAGCCCCATCGAGTATCACACTGGCCTCTTCCCCTCTGAGGGCGTCGTGGAGAAGTTCGTCGGCGATGGGCTGATCGCGACCGGCGACTCGGCGGGGCATGGCTCGACGCTGGTTGGCGAGGGCATCCGCTTCGCGATCTACAGCGGCCAGATGGCCGGAGCGGTGGCGGCAGAGGCGTCCAAAGTGGGCGACACATCCGCCGCGTTCCTGGGCCGCTACGACCGCCAGTGGCGCGCGCGCTTTGGTCGCGAGATGGACATCTCATACATCGTCAACCAGCGCATCGCCCAGTGGAGCGATGAGCAGTGGGATGAAGGCGTCGCGCTGTTGACGCGCGTCACCCCCGCCCAGGCGGCGGAGCTGCTGCGCGGCGACTACAGCGTCGGCCTCTTCCTGAGTGTGCTGCGGCGCAACCCCAGCCTGCTGCGCACAGGCGCACGCAAGTTCTTCGACATCGCCATGCAGCGGCTGGGTCGCGCCACCCCCATCACCGACGCCGACGTCTCCGCCAGCGCGTGAGTACCCCCACCCCAGCGCTCTCCCTCTGGGAGAGGGAGCCGAGTGTGAGCTTGGCGGCTTCTGGCTCCCCTCTCCCGCACTGCGGGGAAGGTGTTGGGGGAGGGGGCCACCCGCGCTAATTCATCAGATCCTTCCAGCTCGACTCGCTCATGTCCACATGGAAGTGATGCGCGGCCTTCTTGATATTGGCGAAGGCCTGCTCGCGGTCGGCGTCCGACACGCCTTCGACCTGATCGAAGCGCGCCAGGGCGTTCTGCACGTGATCGGCATCCGTCAGCGGCTCCTTGCGCTGCTTGGGGAAGGCAAACGCCGACGATGGCAGATCATCGCGCTTGCTGCTGGAGAGATCGCCGTGGACCTCGATCGGCTTCCATGTCGCTTCTTTGCTCATCATGTGACTCCTTTCAACTGCGTCGAGCGCGCTCGCGCTCCGCATGCCTCTGCTAGCAGCGACTTCCATGCCACCGCCACAACTTCTGGTCTGAGTTCCCCTCCGTGGAGTGGAGGGGGCAGGGGGAGAGGTTCGCACCCTACCCGTCCAGTCGGTCGCCCAGCAGCAGGGCGAGCCGCTCGCGCTGCTCCGGCGAGATCAGCTCGCGCGCAGTCATCACCGCGTTCGCCAGCGCCGTCGCGCAGCCGCACGTCGCGCCAGCCCGGTCGGCGGGCAGCGTCCGCGCCATCTCGCGGATAATGCGCTGTGCATTGGCGACATTGCGCGACAGGTTGGCGACCACCATCTCGACCGTCACCGGCTGCTCGCTCTCGTGCCACACATCATAATCTGTAACGCAGGCGATCGTGGCATAGCACAGTTCTGCCTCGCGCGCCAGCTTCGCCTCTGGCAGCGCGGTCATGCCGATGATATCGCAGCCCCACTGGCGATACAGCCGCGACTCGGCTTTGGTCGAGAACTGCGGCCCTTCGATGCACACATACGTCCCGCCGCGGTGGAACGTGATGTCGCCCAGCGCCGCCAGTCCACCGGCCAGCCGCCCGCTCAGGTCAGGGCAGAAGGGGTCGGCGAACCCGATATGCGCCACAACCCCATCTGAGAAGAAGCTGGCCGGACGCGCCTTCGTGCGGTCTATGAGCTGGTCGGGGATGACCAGGTCGAGCGGCGCGATGTCCTCGCGCAGGCTGCCAACCGCGCTGACGGAGATGATCCGCTCCACGCCCAGACTCTTGAGCGCGTAGATGTTGGCCCGCGACGGAACTTCGCCAGGGCTGAGGCGATGGCCGCGCCCATGACGTGGCAGAAAGGCGATGGGTGCGCCTTCGAGCAGGCCTACCGTCAGTGTGTCGCTCGGCGCGCCAAAGGGTGTAGTGATCTCCACCTGCTCGGTCTCGATCAGACCTGGCATGGCATACAGTCCGCTGCCACCGATGATCCCCAGCCGCGCGGTCGCCATGTCGCCTGCTCCTCATCCGAAGTCGCCGACCATCGCCAGCCATCGCCGCGCGGGCGGGCGCGACCGGTCAATAGCCAGTCGCGCGATGCCTGCTGGTCAGGTCGTCTGACGGGCGCACGACGAAGCGCACCTGTACAATCTGATCGCCGCCGTTGCTGCGCACCGCGATATGGCAGACATATGGCCCGACCGCCAGACCTGTCGCGTTGATGCGCACGGTCAGCGGCGAGGAGTTTTCCGTGAAGCTTCGCGGCTCCACGGTCAACGCGGCGATGTTGGTCTCCGTACGCCCGGAGAGCGCGCCACCGCCGCGATTGGCGATCTCGAGCGGGTGGGTCACCGTCTGGTTGACCAGAATGTAGCCCGCATCCATACGGATCGGCGAGACTACGAGGCGGGGTGGCAGCGCGGGCATGCCGCTGCGACGAGCTGTCATCGCGCCACCCGCTGGCTGACCGGCTGGTTGCGTGCTGTAGGGCGAACGGATGCTGTGGGCGCTACCCGATGCGCTGGGCGGCGCGCTCGTCGCCCGACCGCCACCCGCGACCACCGCGCCCGCCTGCGCTCCGGCTGAGGCGCCCCGCGCCGCGCCCACCCGCGACTGCGACTGCTTGCGCGCCCATTCGAGCGCCTCACCCAGCGCCTCAGCGGAAGTGAAGCGATCCTGCGGCTGCAAGCTGAGCGCCTTCAGGATGACCCGCTCCACGACTTCTGGCGTGCGTGGGTTGAACTCACGGATGGACTTCAGGCTATGTCCGGCCATGCGCAGCGGCGCCGCCTCTGGCACGCGCCCGGTCAGCAGATGATAGAGCGACGCGCCAAGCGCGTAGACATCGGAGCGCGGCTCCGAGCGCGAGCTATACTGCTCCAGCGGCGCATAGCCATCCGTGCCAAGCTGCATCGTGTCCGTCATGCGTGCGGGAAGCAGCCAGCGCGCGATGCCAAAATCAATCAGCTTGATGTTGCCATCGGGCATCAGCATGACGTTCGCGGGCTTCAAATCGCGGTAGATGATCGGCGGCTTGCGCGAGTGCAGATAGCTCAGCGTGTCGGCAAGCGCGATGCCCCAGCGGGTCACATCTTCCCAGTCCAGCGCCTCACGCCGATATTGCACCAGCTCATCTTCCAGGTTATGTCCCTGCACATACTCCATGACGAGGTAGTATTTGCCTTCCTCGAACAGGAAATCGTAGACATGCGCCAGCGCCGGATGATCGAGCGCCTGCAACATGCGCGACTCGCGGATAAAGTCGTTGATCGCCTGCTGGCGCTTCTCTGGCTCCAGTTGCGACTCGCTCATCTCCTTGATCGCGCGCTCGGCGTCGTGCTGGTAACTATCGTGCGCCAGATAGACCGCGCTCTGGCCGCCCTGCGCGATTTTGCGGATGACGGCATAGCGCTTGGCGAGCATGTGCAGCGACGGGAGCAGCCCAGTTGACAGGCGCGGGCGCGCGGCGGCGAGCGAGGAGCCACACCCTGGGCAGAAGCGCGCGCCGTTGGGCGCGTCTGCCCCGCACTTGGGACAGTGAACCCGAGCCTCCATGTCGCAACCCCCACCTGCTGC
>JAICVT010000613.1 GCA_025935235.1 Ktedonobacterales bacterium
GTCAGCGCCACCATGCTGCCGATGATGAGTAGCACGGTCACGACCACCGCCGCGATCGGCGGGATCAGCCCGATGCGCCCCTGGAAGCCAACCGTGGCGAGGAAGATGAAGATGCCGCCACCCACCGACGCGAAGAGCGCGCGTCGGCCCAGATCGTGCTCGGCGGACTGCGGCAAATCCCGCGCGCCACGCGAATACATCATCGCCCGCTCTCCTTCATGCCTGCACTATGGCCGCTATTGCGCCGCGGCGGAGCGCATCTGTCCCCGCGTCTCGTACTATGATATGACGTACATCCGCCCGCTGCACTGACAGCCCGCGCTGGCGGCGACGCTCGCTGGGCGAGTGGTACAATGCTCCCGCGCGCCCCGACGACGCGGGCGACGCGCAGGCGTCTGGCCACCGCGCAGAGCCGAAGCGCAGCGGCGCCACGAATGGCCGACCCGAAGGAAGGAAGGAAGACCCCTACGCCCAGAACCGACAGCATCATTGACCTGAAGGCCGAGAATCGTCCAGAACGCGCCTATCTCATCGCCGTGGAGGTGAACCAGGACGACGCCCTGTGGGATGTGGAGGATTCGCTCGCCGAGCTGGCGTCGCTGGCCAGCACAGCGGGCGCCGAGGTGATCGGCGCGCTCGCTCAGCGGCTGCCGACCCCCACCGTCAATCTCTATCTGGGCAAGGGGCGCGCGAACGAGCTGGCGCAGATCTGCCGCGAGCGCGACATTGATCTGGTGATCGCCGATGACGAGATCACGCCATCGCAGCAGCGCAATCTGGAAGAGCTGACCAACGCGCGCGTCATTGACCGCACCGCGCTGATCCTCGACATCTTCGCGCAGCACGCCCGCACCCGCGAGGGCCAGCTGCAGGTGGAGCTGGCTCAACTGGAATATCGCCTGCCCCGGCTGACCGGCCACGGCAAGGCGCTCTCGCGCGTCGGCGGCGGCTCGCGCGGCGCGACGGGCGGCGCGGGCGGCGCGATTGGCGTGCGCGGCCCCGGTGAGACCAAGCTGGAGCAGGATCGCCGCCGCATCCGCGCGCGCATCGCCGAGCTGCGGCACGATCTGGAATCCGTGCGCGAGTCGCGCGCCACCCAGCGCCGCCAGCGCGCGCGCCAGGGAGCGCCGGTCGTCGCCGTTGTCGGCTACACCAACGCCGGCAAGTCCACACTCTTCAACGCGCTGACCTCCGCCAATGCGCTGGCCGAGAACAAGCTCTTCGCCACGCTCGACCCGACCACGCGCCGCATCACCCTGCCGACGCATCAGGAGATCCTGCTGACCGACACGGTGGGCTTCATCCAGAAGCTGCCGACCACGCTGGTCGCCGCCTTCCGCGCCACGCTGGAGGAGGTCGTGGAGGCCGATGCGCTGCTGGAAGTAGTGGATGTGACGCATGAGAACGCCATCGAGCAGAGCCAGACGGTCAGCGATGTGCTGACCGAGTTGGGCGCGGCGGAGAAGCCGCGCGTGACAGCGCTCAACAAGATCGACCTGCTGGCCGACCCGCAGCAGGTGGATACGACGCTCTACCCGA
>JAICVT010000152.1 GCA_025935235.1 Ktedonobacterales bacterium
GCGCAGCACGAAGCTGCGCTCGTCGGCGTGCTGCAGCGCGATGGCGCGATGCGCGCCGCCCTCCAGCCGCCGCGCCGCGCCAAACAGGCCAAAGGTGCGCAAGATCACCGCCAGCGCCGCCTGCCAGCCAGGGGTTGCTCTGGTCCTCATGCCGCCGCTTCCACCATCTCCCTGGTCAACCTCGCTCCTCGGCTGCTCATCGGGCTGGCGAGGGGACTGTACCGCGCCGCGCTCCACTCCATGTTCGCCGGAGGTCATGGGCGTCTCTCCCGCGTCGCAGCCGCCAAAGGCGCTTCGGTGGTTGCGGCTTCGTCGCTCAGCGCTCGCTGGCAGGCCGCGCAGTAGCCAAAGTATTGCTCTGAGTGCGTCACGACCGCGAACCCGCCGATCGCGTCCAGCGGGCGCCGCTCTGGCAGCGCTCCAGCGGGCGCGTCCACGACGTGGTGGCAGCGCAGGCAGACCAGCTCGGCATGCCCCGACGTGTCTGGATCGAAGTGGATGTGGCCATCGCCCGCGTCGAAGCGGCGCGCGTCGCCCCATTCCACTAGCTCGTTCAGCACGTGGTAGACCGTTGTCAGCGAGAGGCTGGGCGCGGCGGGCCTGAGACGCCGGTAGAGGTCATCCGCCGTGGGATGCGTGCGGTCCTGGTACAGCGCGCCCCAGATGAGGATGCGCTGCGCAGTGGCCTTGCCGCCCTGCCGCCGCACATACTCGATCAACTCGTCAACTGTTCGCATTGAGCTCATTCCCGCCGCTCCAACAGGGAGCGTCCATCGCCATGACCATTGGCGCACTATTTGTAGTGGATACGTAACTGGAACGATTGTAAACTATCGCGGTGTGGAGCGTCAACGCAGACGACGATGTGGCCCTTGACCTTCCAGCCGCTGGAAGGTGTAGGCTCAAGATACGAACGTTCGCATACATGAAAACTGGACGCGATCAGACGATGCGGGATGAGCGCGGACGGCCATTGGATTACTTGATGAGAGGAGGCGCGCAGATGGCGAGCGTCTCATCGGCTGGGCGGGCCGGGCTGGCCGCCGACCGCTCGGCCACTCGCGAGGCTGCTCCGCGTGAGCTGACGATTGGCCAGGTCAGCCAGCGCACGGGCATCTCCGCGAAGACGATTCGCTACTACGAGGAGGTGGGGCTGCTGCCACGCCCAACACGCGGCGCGAACCATTATCGTCGCTACAGCCAGGGCGACATCAACCGGCTGCTGCTGTTGCGGCGCATCAAGCTGCTCGGCGCGCCGCTGAGCGAGGCGAAGACGCTGCTGGCGAGCGCGACCGATGCGCGCTGCGTGGATGCGCAGGAGGCGCTGCTGGCGCTGGTTGACGAGCGCCTGACCGCGCTCGATCAGCAGATCGCCGAGCTATTGAGCCTGCGAAGTGAGATACACGACTACCGGCGCACGCTGGAGTCGTGCCAGACCGATCAGACGACCGCTTTCAGCGACTGCTCCGACATGCGCTGCATCGGCGCGCCGCCGGAGGGCGCTGGAGTTGACGTACCGATAGAGGAGAACTGCTGTGGAGAACACCACAACCTGTTGCCAGGGGCCAGATTGCTGCCCCTGCCCGGAGTGCGGCGGCTGTGACTGCGGCTGCTGCTAGCCGACCAGCCACGCGCTGAATTCAGTGAGACATACGAGAGCCATCCCGGCGCCGGGATGGCTCTCGCCGCCAGCTCCTCCCCTGCTGTGCGGGAGAGGGGAGCTACGAAGCCCCGCGCTTGCCGGCGAGGGAGCGGAAAAGCTCCTCTCCCGCCATGCGGCGGGGGAGGGGTTGGGGTGGGGGCGCTAGCTGGCGCTGCGCTCGCGGCGCAACTCTTCGAAGAGCTGGCGCTCGCGCTCATTCAGGCGTGTGGGCAGTTCGACCTGCACGCGCACCATCAGATTGCCGCGCTTGTCGCTGTTGGGCCTGGGCATGCCCTTGCCCGAGACGCGGAACATCTGCCCATTCTGCGTCTCGGGCGGAATCGTCAGCGTGATGCGCTTGCCGTCAATCATCGTCAGGGTCAACTCGCCGCCCAGTATGGCGGTGGTCAGCGGCGCGTGCGCCTCCATCACCAGATCTTCGCCGTGGCGCTCGAACTGCGGATCGGGCTTGACGGTGACGAGCAGATAGAGGTCGCCGCGCGGGCCGCCATCGGGGCTGGGCTGTCCCTCGCCCGCCACACGCACCTTCACGCCCGTATCCACTCCCGCCGGGATATTGACCGTGATGCGCCGCTCGCGCTCCACCAGCCCGGAGCCGCCGCAGGTCACGCAGACGCGCGAGCCGATCTTGCCCGTGCCATCGCAGGCAGTACACTTCTCTGGCTGCTGGATGGTGTAGAGCCGCCGCGCGCCAGCATACGCCTCGCGCAGCGTGATCTCGACCGGCTGCTCGACGTTCTCGCCGCGGTTGAGTGCGCCCGTACCGCCAAACGGCGAGGAGGAGCCTGCGCTGCCGGTCGTGGCGCGCCCTCGCGATGTGGAGGAGCCAGCGGAGCCAGCGGTGGCAGTACCTGTCGGTCGCCGCCCAAAGAGCGCTTCAAAGAAGTCGGAGAAGCCCGTCGGGTCGGCGAAGTCATAGGATGACCCTGAGCCGGAGGAGCCAGTGGCCGTACGCGTGCGCGAGAACGGCGTCCGCGCGCGGGCGGTCGAGGCGGCGGGATTGTAGCGCTCTTGCCAGTTTGGTCCCAGCGTGTCATACTTGCGCCGCTTGTCGGGATCGGAGAGTACCTCGTAGGCCTCGTTGATCTCCTTGAAGCGCGCCTCAGCCTGCTTATTGCCCGGGTTCACATCGGGATGATATTTCCGCGCCAGTTGACGAAATGCCTTCTTGATCTCGTCTGTGCTGGCGCTGCGGGTGACCCCAAGGATCTTGTAGTAATCTTTCTGGTCCATGACGCCCTGTTCGCTATGGCTCTACGGCGGCGTCCAGGCGGTGCCCGGAGCGCGTCCCTCCGCATTGACTCGGCAGCGTGTACACGTATTGTAGCTTGACGACGCGCGTAGCGCACGTCTGGCTCTCACAAGGTCTACGAGCGCGCGCCAACGCTGGTTGAGTGGCGGCGCGAAGGTCCCCGCATTGTTCCGGCGTCACTCCGGCTCCATCCCCGCCCGCTTGCCAGCTCTACGGCTCAGGCGGGCGCTCAGACGGGGCCAGCGCTGACCTTGACGCGCGCGGGGCGCAGCGTCTCGTCGCCGAGCTTGTAGCCCTTACGCACCTCTTCGATGACGACGCCTTCGGGGTGCTCCTTGGAGGCGACCGACTCGACAGCCTCATGCACGTAGGGATCGAACGGCTCGCCAACGCTGGGCGTCTGTGTCACGCCCTCGGCCTTGAGCAGCTCGTTGAGCTGCCACTGGAGCATACGCATGCCCTGCTGGAGCGCGTCGCGGTCCATCGTATCCTGGAAGGCCAGCGCGCGCTCCAGATTGTCCACCACCTCCAGCACTTTGCCGAGCATCTCGCGCTTCTCGCGCCGCACGCGGTCGCCCGCCATGCGCTCCTGGCGCTTGCGGAAGTTCTCCATCTCGGCGCGCTCGCGGAGAAACTTGTCCCAGTTCTGGGCCGCTTCGGCCTTCGCGGCGGCGAGTTGTGCTTCCAGCTCGGCGATGCGCGCCGTTGGCGCGTCGGCAGCCTGTGCGCCGATCGGCGCGTCCGCCTGGCTGGCTTGCTGGGTGTTCTCGTCGGACTCTGCCATGACATGCTCCGTGGTCGTGAGACGACTGCCTACATCTGTGGGCAGAAAGAAATCGTCCTCGTGGGAGGGCGTTGATGTTGTATCGCGTGATAAACCCCAGACGCGACGATGCGCTATTGATGCAGTTATCACGTCGTCTTGCAGGCTATTCTGGGGCAGTATAGTCCGCGCCGTTTCGGCGTGTCAAACGGGGCTGGCAGGTGAGAGGACGCTTGCTGTCAGCGTTGGCGCGGGCGCCGAGCCAGCGAGAACATGCCCGCGCGATAGGACTTGCGGCCAAGTTGCGGCACAGGTGTTGCTATTAGGGGTGGTGTTCGTCCTGGATGACAAAGGAGCCGCGCAGCATTGATCCTCTGCGATGCGGCGGCCCCACGCTATCATCTCACGAGCGAACGATCACACTGGCGACCGACCAGGCATTCGCTCATCGGCATGGCCCAGCACGAAGCGGCGCGCAGCAGGCGCGAAGCAGGCATGACGCTCGATCATCTTTTCATCATGCCGCAGCCCGCCGCATCGCGCTTCCTGCGCCAGAGCCATCGGCGGCCAAAGAGAGTGAGACTATGACCTACACGACGACCTACACGACGCGCCTGACTTCTCCCCGGCGCAAATCGCTGGCGCCACGCAGCCGCCCGGCTACGCTGGCCCGCTCGCTGACCCGGCTAGAGCGCGAGCACGTGGCGCTTGTGCTGGCCCTCTCGGAGCTGGATAGCGCCAGCGCCGCGACGCCCGACGCCGCCCTGCGCGCTGCGCTGGCGCCCTTGCTGCGCGGTGATCTGCACCGCACGCAATATGCCCTGAGCCGCGCCGACGCTGGCCTCTATGGCGTCTGCGATAGCTGCGGCCATGCGATTCCGGCGCGCCGCCTGGAGCTGAACCCCGCGCTGACCCGCTGCTCGGCCTGCGACGCTCGCGCACGCTGATCGCCGCTCACCGCACACATCCTACCGGTCGGCGGCGTGTTATACCGTTATACCAGGTCGGCCAGCCGCGGCAGACGCCAGCCGCGCACGCTCTGCCACGCCTCGCGCCAGAGCGATGCCGCCAGCGGCCAGGCAAGGTAGCCAAAGACGACCAGACTATAGAGGACCCACAGCCAGCTCTTCACGCTCATCCGCATGCCCGTCACCAGCGGACTCCACAGCACGCTGGTCTGCGGGAGGTATTGGCACGCGGCGCCGTCGGGGCTGCTCGCGACGAAGCAATAGGGCAGCAGCGGCGCCTGATCGTAGACCGCGCCATTGATCCCCACCCACACGCACCACGCCAGCGCCACCAGCGTGATCGCTCGCGCCACCCATGAGGCGTCGCGCGTGGAGAGCCAGACGGCCAGCGCGAACGAGGCTGGCAGCGAGGCGAAGAGCAGGAAGCGCGGCCCCCAGAACCAGTCGCCCGACCAGTCGTACCAGTGGCCGTAGACGAGGATTAGCCCGGCCAGGAACGCCAGCCACAGCAGGTAGACCTGGTACATCTGTGCGCCTGCATTGACGCCGCTCACGGTGAGCCGCCGCTTGACCGGCAGCAGCAGTCCCGGCGCGAACCAGACGATGCCCTTGCCGAAGGAGAAGAGCAGCGAGAGCACGCCGAAGATGATCGGGAAGGTGAAGCCCGACTCGTAGCGGCTCGCCAGCGGATTGCCCCGCCGTACCCAATTCTCCAGCAGAATCAGGCAGCCCGCAGCCACCGCGACCAGCAACACGCGCAGCCTGCGCCGGCTCCAGACGCGCAACGCCAGCGCGGCGCCCAGCGCGATCAGTGTGGCGGGCGTGTTGGCGACGCCGACCGCGACACTGAGCCAGCCCGCCACCCGCCGCCCAAAGACCGCCGCGAGCAGCCCGACCCCCGCCAGTACAGCGGTGAAGACTTCGCCATAGTAGGCTTTCAGATGGTTGGGAAACATCGAGCCGACGATCAGGATGAGAAAGAAGCGGCGCAGCAGCGCGCGATTGATCTGATTCCGCAGCAGCAGCCAGATCGCCGCCAGCCCGCAGGCGAAGACAATCAGGTTGAACCGCGCCACCCACCACGTCGGGTCGCGGTAGAGCGCGCCGAGATACCAGAGCGGCGCCGAGACGAGCGGCCCAATCATCGAATACTTGTCGGTGGAGAAGCCCAGCCCCTGAAGCAGTTGCGCCAACTCCAGATAGCGTTTCTCGCCATCACCAAACAGCGTGTGCGGCAGAAAGAGCGCGTTCGCGAGCAATCCGCCGAGGATCAGCGCCGTCTCAGCGCGGGCGCGCCACACGCCGCCATCAGGTCGAGGGCTGGCGGCCGACGTCGAGACGGCGCGGCGCGGCAGGGTCACATCCATCGTTTTCCGCTGTATCCTGAACAGTCCCGAATAGCGCTTGAATAGCGCTTGGCGCCTACACATGATGGGAAATCGTATCGGCGGGTCAGAGCCGAGTATAGCGGTTCGCGTCGCCGACGACAAGAGGTCAGCGGGTCTCTTGTGGAACAGAGGACGCCTTGCTATACTACGCGCTGACGGCGATAGGCGCCGCCATCGGTCCGGCGTCTGTGGACGCTGGCAGGGAAGGGTGTGAGGCATTTGGGGTATCAGCCGAACGCGGGCTATGACCCGAACGACCCAAACTCGGCGTCGCAATATCCGCCGATTCCACCAACGTATGAGCCGCAGCCGGGGGCGTATCCACCACCGCCGCCGCCCGCGCCGAACTATCCGAGCTATCCGCAGCAGCCGAGCTACGGCCAGTCGGGGTATCCGCCGCCCGCTCCGCCGTCGCAGCCGCTCTACGGGGCGCCGAGCTACGGCCAGCAGCCAGGCTATGGTCAGCCGGGCTACCCGCCGCCCGCGCCACCCTCGCAGCCGATGTATGCGCCGCCGCCGGGGTATGGGCAACAGCCGATGCAGCCGATGGGCTACGGCGCGCCAGGGTATCCCGCGCAGCCGGAGCGGGGGTCAGGCATGGCGGTCGCCGGGCTGATCCTGGGCATCATCTCGATCCCGGCCGCGATTATCGCGGGCTGCGGCATCGTCTTCGGCGTGCTGGGGCTGATCTTCAGCATCCGTGGGCGCGCCTCGATCTCGCGGCACACGATGGCGGTGATCGGCATCGTGCTGGCGAGCATCGGTCTGGGCCTTGGCGTCATCAACGGCATCGTGGGCGTTGTGATGAATGTGAGCGCCTTGCCGCACTGACCACCCGCATCGCTCACCAGAGACAGCACACCGCCGGAAGGAGCAATCCTTCCGGCGGTTCCTCTTCTGGCGCCGCTCAACCCGCGCTGGCTAGTCGGCTACTCGCCGAGGTTCTGCCAGTCGGTGAACGGCTTGAGCGGCACATTCGGGCTGTTGTAGAGCAGATAGATCGTCTCCTGATCGCTCAACTTCAAGTCATGCGGGTTGCCGGTGTAGGTGGTGACGGTCCCGTCGTTGGCGACCAGCTTGATGACCAGCTTGTGCGAGCCATCCACCTGGTAGTTCCCGACCTGCGCGCTGGAGAGCTTGACGCCCCAGATGTCGAAGAACTGGCCGAGCGTGAAGGTCACGTTGTGCTGATCGGTCTCGTTGTGGATGATGTTCGGCTCGCCATCATGCGCATGCAGCGGATAGAGACAGCCGGCCGAATTGACGATGCCCGTGCCAGGCGGCACGGTCTTCTGCTGCCCGTTGATGTAGAGGTCGAGATACTGGTGGATGTGCAGCGCGCCGCCCTGCTGCGGCAGGCACTGGAGGCCATCCACGGTCTGCCCGGTGGCGGGCTGCGGGCTCAACCCCGTCTTGGGGGCGTTGTTGTGGATGACGAACAGGCTGATGAGTAGCGCCAGCAGCGCCACGATGACGATGCCGCCGCCGATCAGGCTGTAGCGCTGGATGCGCTGCCGGCGAATCTGGCGCTGGCGCTCAGCGCGGCGCTCGGCCTGCCGTCGCTGATACTGGTCGCGGCGCGTCTCGCGTCGCTGGTCACGCTTGGTGACCATGCCTCCCGGACCACTCATGGGGGTGTCTGTCGCTCCTGTCATCCACTCAATCCACGCGCGGAAGGGTAGCATCCGGGCGGGTCTGGCGCCTGCGTCGCATTCGCTTCGGCGCGGCGCGTCTACACTCAGCGAGAGTATATGGCGCGCGCGAAAAGAGTGTCAACGCGCATAGCTCTCATATTGGTCTCAATCAAGTGTTCGGCGGCGGGTTTCATCACACCCAGCGGGCGAAGATCAGCGTGTCGCGCAGGCTGCCGTCGTGGGCGCGGCGGTCATTGTGCAGCAGCGCCTCCTGCGTGAAACCCAGCCGCTGGGCGACGGCCGCGCTGCGCGTGTTGCGCGCGTTGCAGCGAATCTCGACCCGCTGGGCGCCCAGCGCGCTCAGCGCATACTCCACCAGCGCTGAGGCCGCTTCGGTCATGTAGCCGTGCCCCTCGGCGGATTGCGCCAGCCAATAGCCGATCTCGAAGGAGGGGACATCTGGCTGGCGCGAGTGCAGCCCCAGCCCGCCCAGCAGCGCGCCCGCCTGATCGCCAGAGGAGTCATCGGGCTGGCGGGCGAAAATGCCATACGTGGCGGCGCCCGCCTGCCATTCTGCCTGGAAGCGGGTGATGAGGTCGCGGGTGTAGTCCACGCTGGTGTGCTCATAGGCCCACGGCAGCCAGCGCGCGATGTGCTCACGCGAGGCGACCACCTCCGCATAGAGCGCCTCGGCGTCGGTGGGCTGAAAGCCGCGAATCACCGTGCGCGCGCTGAGCAGCGTGTGGTCGAGCGGCGGGAACGCGAGCGGCGGCGCTGGCGGGGTCAGATTGGAAGACATGCCAGTCCGCTACTTGCCCTTCTGCGCCACCATCTGCAGCCAGACGCGCGGCACTGCCGTCAACCCTAGCTCGTTGAAGGCTTCACCCGCGGCATGATAGAGCGCGTCGGCGCCCATCGGGATCGGCACGCCGGGCAGCGCGCCCTCGATGAAGAGCCAGTAGCGCCCGATGTCCTGCCAGGAGCTGAGCGGCATCTGCACCAGCTCTTCGGCGCGGTCAACGACACGCAGCCCGCGCTGGGACATCAGATCGCTGTAGCCATCAGCGCTGAGCCACTGCATCGCCATCGCCTTCTCCTGGCGCGAGGTGCGCACGCCGGGATGATGCGCGCGCAGCCAGCCCAGCGCGCGGCGGGTCCAGAGGTGATAGAAGCGCTCGCTGCCGGGGGCGTAGGCGCCCGTGTAGAACGAGCTATTGATGGCGAGCAGCCCACCGGGCCGCAGCGCGGCGGCCAGCTTGGAGATGACGTCGGCCTTGTCAGAGATCAGGTGGATGGCATTGCAGAAGAACGAGGCGTCGGCCTCAGCGCCCAGCCGTGCGACCTCGTCGGCCTCGCCCTGGATGAACTCGACGCTGCGCCCCTCCAGCCGCTCGCGCGCGATCTCGATGGCCTCGGTGGATGGCTCAACGCCGGTCACCGAGCCGGGCCGCCCCAGCCGCTCCATCTCATTCAGAATCAACTCGGTGACGGCGCCGGTGCCGGAGGCCAGCTCCACCACATGCGCGGCGCGCCCCTTGGGCAGTATGGCGTCCAGCCGGTCAATGGCGCGGCGCACCAGCGACTCATTCACATCGTGGTAGAACTGATGCCGCGCGAACGGATCAAACGTATAGCTGCTGGCGATGGTGGGTGTCTCTGCCACGGTACGCTCTCCCTCTGATCTGGCCGCTGATCTGGCTAATCTCGCTTATCGCGCTTATCTTGCCTGTCGCGCCTGTCGCGCCTGTCGCGCCTATCCCACTGATCGCGGGTCATCGTCCACTGCCAGACCCCGGCCATCGCCGAACCGCTGGCCCGCATGCGCCATCTTGCGCCACTCGGACGAATGGTTAGAGCGACCCCTGTGCCAAAAGGTTTCACGAAATGACGCCGCGCCGCCCGCTGGCCAGCGAGAGCGCCCCGCCGTATAATCCTTGCGGTGTGACCATCGCATCCCCTGATCTGGGTCCCCCTCGCTTCATCGGAGAGAGGGCCGATCTCTTGCCCAATCGCCAGAAACCCTGGCCTGGGTTCCCCCTCCCTGAAGGGGAGGGGGACAGGGGGAGAGGTTCCGCGCCA
>JAICVT010000274.1 GCA_025935235.1 Ktedonobacterales bacterium
ACGCCCAGACGCTACGGTGATGTGCGGCGCCGGCTCGTGGGTCGCGCCGATGGCCAGCAGCAGATCGCGTGTGCGCAGCGGCGCGGCGACCTGCGGGTTGAAGGCGCGGCGCAGCGCGGCGTCGAGCCGAGCATCGGCGGCCTGGTCGGCCTGACAGAGCGCGCAGCCCGCCAGATGCTCCAGCGCGGCGGCGCGCTCGGCAGGGTCGAGCGCGGAACTGGCAGAGCTGGCGGGATCGTCGAGCAGCGCCAGCGTCGGCGCGAAGCGGTCGCAGGCGGCGCGCGAGTCGCGCATCCACTCACTCATCGCCGTCGCTCCTTTCCCTGCCCGAATCCCTGCCCGAATCCCTGCCCAACGTTCTGGTAGACTGGCTGTCATCGTCGGGCGGGTTTTGCGCCAGATAGATCGCGCGCAGGCGCTTGCGGGCGCGCGAGAGGCGCTGCGCCACCGCGTCGGTGGTGATGCCCAGCGTCGCGGCGACCTCCGCCGCGCTGAAGCCGTGCGCCACGCGCAGCAGCAGGCACGCCGCGTCGTCGGGTCGCAGCCGCGCCAGCGCCGCCCGCAGCGCCTCGGCCTCTACCACGCGCTGCTCGAAGGAGCCAGCATCTGCCGCGCTGGCGCCAGCGATGAGATGATCCGCCGAGGCGTCAGCGTCGGTGGGGCCGATCTCCTCGCGCCAGGCGACGCCCGCCCATTCGAGCGAGGCCCAGCGGATCACCTTGCGTCGGCGCAGATGCGAGATAGCGCGGCAATAGGCCGTGTGGAAGAGCCAGCGGCGGCGCTCGTCGTCGTCGTGGGCGCTGGTCCACGGCGGGGTCAGCGCCTGCGTGGCGCGCCAGGCGTCGTGAAAGGTGTCCTGCGTGAGGTCGCGCGCCTGCTCGGCCTCGCCCAGCATCCCCCGCAAGAAGGCGAAGAGCGCCGCCTGGCGCTGATCCACCGTCGCGCTGAACGCCGCCAGCGAGAGTGGGGTAGTCTGCGCCGCATCGCTATCCATCGCGTCATCCACAACGCGCTCACGCATGCAAGATCCTCATCGCCAGCGCTTTCCATACGAGGGATGTGCGAGGCTGGCGGCCTGGCATCGGGCGCTGTCTCTCTGCCCTCTATGACGTATATCGCACGAGACGCCGACAGCCTGACAGGCAATTCGCGCCCTCACCCCAGCCTTCTCCCAGAGGGAGAGGGAGCAGGAGCGTTTTCGCATGCCGAGCCAGTCTGTGCGCTGGCAATCGTGGAGGTTGTAGCTCCCCTCTCCCGCACGGCGGGGGAGGGGTTGGGAGAGGGGGCTACGCCAGCGACCCGGAGCTGCGCGCGCGGCGCACGACCACGCCATCACTCAGGCGCTCGCTGCACGTATAGACCAGCTCGATCAGCGTATCAATATCAAACGGCTTGACAAGCAGGGGAATGTCGAGGCTGCGCATGGCAGCCTGTACGCGCGTAGAGGTCAGTTGGGGACTGGCAGTCATCACGATGAAGCCCAGGCGGACGCGCAACGTGGGAGCCAGCGCGAGTGCGGCCAGCAGCGCCGTCTCGCCGCTGACGACCGGCATCCACATGTCGAGCAGCGCCAGCGTCGGCTGGGTGGCGGCGCGCAGCAGCGCCAGCGCCTCGCCGCCATCGCTCGCCTCGATGGCGTCGAATCCTTCATCGCGCAACATTTGGCTGAGCGTCTCGCGAATGGCCTGATCATCGTCCACAATCAGCGCCTGCACAGGGCGATCATCCCATCTATGCGCCAACGCACGGTCGAGCCTATCCGCCAGGCTCACGTGGATCCGCGCGCCGTCTTGCGTAGCCGCCGACGCAACTCTGGCGCCGAAGCCGGGATGCGCCCGCGCCTCACCTGAGCGTCTGACAAGTCCACCGCATCGCTCCAACCTCATCCAACCACGGGCTGCCAGTATGACTTGTCCTTATGTCTGCTTCCTGTCATACTGTAACGCAAGCGGCAGGAGGCGCGCGAAATCGCGGAGCAGCGCGGGATGTGAAGAGACAGGGGGAGACATGACGCCGCCAGAACCATTGCGAGAGTCAATTCGTCGCAAGAGCCGGGCCTTTCGCCTGAGCCTCGCCCTGGGCTGGCTGCTGCTGCTCGCCTATGCGCTGTGGCTGCTCCACAATGCGGCGCCGCTGTTCGGCGTCAGCCCGCGTCCGCCGCTCCCTGAGTTTGTCGCGCGCACGATTGCGCTGCCACCCGCGCTGGCGCTGCCAGGCGTCTCGCTGGCGGCGGCGCTCGGCGCGCTGATGCTCTGCCTGCTCATCGCACTGCTGGCGCTGACAATCGCGCCGCTGCCAGCGCCCCGCGCGCGCCCCGCGCCGACAGCGCGGGAGACCACCGAGCCGCCACCGGTCGCGCTCTTCGCCCAGCCTCATCCCGCCGAGGCGACAGCGACCGTGGCGAGCGCCGAGACACCGCCGACCGATCTGATCGAGGTGATCGCGGTGAGCGCGAGTCTTCCAACGGACACGGTGGAGTCGCGAGCCACAGCCGACGATGTGGCCGTGCTGCCCGCCGAGGATGCGACACGGCCCGCCACGCCAGCGCCCGCTGGCGATGCGTCCGGCGGCGTCCCCGCGACATCAGCGCGACCAGCGCCCGCGCGTGTGCGGCAGGGCGTGACATCGAAGCGTGTTTTCATCAGCTCGACATCGCTCGATCTGGGCGCTCATCGCCAGCGGGTACACGACGATCTGGAGCGCATGTACCAGGTTCCGGTGGATATGGCGCAGTTTGGCGCGGGCGGGGCCGACGCCACGACCGTCTCCTACACTGAGCTAGCCACCGCTGAGATCGTCGTGCTGATCGTCGCCTGGCGCTATGGCTTCGTCCCCGACGGCGAGACACGCTCGGTGACGGAGCTGGAATATGAGGAAGCGCGGCGGCTGGGGTTGCCGATCTACGTCTACCTCGCCAATCCAGCGACCGAGACGGATGATGGCCCCAGCGCGCTCTTCCCCGCCGCGACACGCCAGACGGAATACGCCGCGCGGCTGGCCGCGTTCCGCGCACGGCTCAGCGATTCCAACGCCACCACGTACGACACGTTCACCTCACCCGAAGATCTGTCCGTCAGGGTGGCCACAGCGCTGGCGCGTCGGCTGCTGCGCGCGCCGCTGCCGGGTCGCCTCGCGCCGGTGGAGGCGCGCACGCTGGACCGGCGCGGGTTCAGGATGGGCGACGATGACGCGGCGACCTTCGACTACCAGATCGCGCCGCTGCAAGGCGCCTGGGGCGCCGCGACACAGGCGCTGGCCGACGCCAGCGCGGGGATCGGCCCCAAACGCGGCATCGTCGCGCTGGGCGAGGCGAACGCTGGCAAGACACGCCTCGCGCTGGAGGCGCTGATCGCGACGCTGCCCGATTGGAGCGTCCTTGTCTGGAGCGAAGCCGCCCGGCCAGAGGATGTCCTCGAGGTCGCCGCGCTGCCCGATGAGCGTCTCGTCCTCTTCATAGATGATCTGCAACACTATGCGCCGATGACGCAGCGCGACGCGGAGAGCCGCCAGGCTGTGCTGGCCTCGAATCGCGCGGCCATGCTGCGCGACCTGCTGCGCGCCGTCGCCGCGCGGACGCTGGTGATCGTGGCGACCTGCCGCAGCGAGGATGAGCGGCCAACGCATGCTGAGCTGAGCTGGCTCTTCGACAAACTCACCGAGGTGCGCCTGCCGGAGTACAGCGCCAACGCGGCGGATCCCAACGCGCGGCGCATCATCGCCGCGTTCGCGGCGCGTGGCGCGACGCATCTGGACGATTGGGATGGCACACTCGGCTCGCTGGCGCTGGGCCTCTCGACCAAGCGCGCGCAGTATGAAGACCTCGCCACGCTCCAGCGCCCGGCGGCGGATGTGCTGCGCGCCATGAAGCTCCTGACCGCAGCCGGTACCTATGAACACACCGAGCGCCGACTACGCGCCGTCTGCGCCGGAGTCTTTCACGACCAGACGATCGCGGCGAGCGCGCGCGCCTGGGAAGACGCCTATGGCGAGCTGCTGCGCCTGCAGTTCGCGCGCATCGCCGAGGACACGCTCGACGACGCCGATGGCGCGATCACATTGGTCATTCGGAAGGACACCTACTTCGACAAGGTCATCACCGACTACCCCAATCCACATGATCCCGGCCAGGTGGCGCGCCACCTGGCGGCGCTCCAGCCGGTCTTCGCCGCACAGGGCGACTTCGACGGTCTCTTCTCCCTCGGCGGCATGCAGTACGATCTCGCCGACTACACCAGGGCGCTGGCGGCCTATGACCGCGCGCTGGCGCTGCGTCCCGACCACGCCGACACCTGGGTGAACAAGGGCGTCGCGCTGACGCAGGCCGGGCGGACGGCGGAGGCGCTGGCGGCCTATGACCGCGCGCTGGCGCTGCGCCCCGACCACGCCGCCACCTGGATGAACAAGGGCGCCGCGCTGGGGCAGGCCGGGCAGACGGCGGAGGCGCTGGCGGCCTTTGACCGCGCGCTGGCGCTGCGTCCCGACCACGCCGATACGTGGGTGGGCAAGGGCGTCGCGCTGCGCCAGGCCGGGCGCGCTGAGGAGGCGCTGGCGGCCTTTGACCGCGCGCTGGCGCTGCGCCCCGACCACGCAGGAGCCTGGAACAAACGCGCCTATGCGCTAATGGCGCTCCAGCGAGATGACGAGGCGCTCGCCGCGATTGATCGCGCGCTGGCCCTCGAGCCGGAGAACGCGGACTGGTGGGATAGCCGTGGTGAGCTGCTGCTCGCGGTGGGGCGCTATCAGCAAGCGGTGGCGGCGTATGACGAGGCGCTGGCGCGCACGCCGGGCCTCGCCTCATCTCAGGAGGGTCGAGCACGGGCGCTGGACGCGCTGGAGGCGGGCGGCGACTCGTGAGCGACTCTAGCGACTCGTGAGCGCGCTGGCTGCCCGCGCCACGGGTTCCCCCTCCCTCGGAGGGGAGGGGGACAGGGGGAGAGGTCGCTACCCCTGGCGGCTGGCGGCCTCGCTCGGCTCGCTGGCCGCTGGCGTGTGGCCGTTACTGGCGGCGCGCTGGACGCTCGCGGGAACGCTGGCATGCGCGCTGGCCGAGGGGCGATCCACGCCCTGCTCGTGCGCGCGCTCGGCCGCCGCCGCCACGAAACCACGGAAGAGCGGATGCGGGCGCGTCGGGCGGCTCTTGAACTCTGGATGGAACTGCGTCGCCACAAACCACGGATGATCGGGCAGCTCGATGATCTCCACCAGCTTGTTATCCGCCGACTTGCCGCTGAAGCGCAGCCCTGCCGCCTCCAGTCGGCGATGGTAGGCGATGTTGACCTCATAGCGATGGCGGTGGCGCTCGAAGACGATGGCGTCACCATAAGCCGCCGCTACCTTGCTGCCCGGAGTCAGGCAGCAGACCCACTGGCCCAGGCGCATCGTGCCGCCCTTGTCGGAGATCTGGCGCTGGTTGGGCATCAGATCAATCACCTTGTCGGGCGATTCGGGGTCAAACTCACCGCTGTTGGCGTCCTTCAGGCCGAGCACATTGCGCGCGAACTCGATCACCGCGACCTGCAAGCCCAGGCACAGCCCCAGATAGGGAATCTTGTGCGTGCGGGCATAGTTGGCGGCGCGAATCTTGCCCTCGATGCCGCGATGCCCGAAGCCGCCCGGCACGATGATGCCATCCGCCGCCGCCAGCCGTGGCTCATAGGTCTCCCAGTCGGTCTCCAGCTTCTGTGAGTCAATCCAGTCAATCTGCGTATCCACGCCGACCGCCCAGCCCGCGCTGGCCAGCGCCTCGCCGACCGACATATAGGCGTCGTGCAGCTCGACGTACTTGCCGACCAGCGCGATGCGCACGAACGGCTTCTCGGCGTTGATGCGGCCCACCAGCTCGCGCCAGTCATCCAGCTCGGGCGCATGCGTCTGCTCGCTCAGCCCCAGCTTCTCCACCAGATAGTCGCCCAGCCCCGACGCTTCGAGCATCAGCGGCACCTCATAGATGCTGCTGGCCGTCACCAGCGGCACGACCGCGCGCCGCTCGATGTTGCAGAAGAGGGCGATCTTGTCGCGCAGCTCATCGGGAACGGGATGATCGGAGCGGCAGAGGATGACATC
>JAICVT010000214.1 GCA_025935235.1 Ktedonobacterales bacterium
CCTATGGCGCCTGTGCCGACCACCTCCGCGAGCGCCGCGCCTGCTCCAGCGCTGCCGGCACAGTCATCGGATGACGACAACGCGCCTGTGGATGCTCTGGAGGGCAACGAGGACGACGCTGCGCTGGACGAGGAGCAGGTCAGCCAGCGGCGCGGACTATTCAATCCCTTCAAGCTGACGCTCGGTCGCACGCGGCAACTGTTTGGGCGCGTCAATGAGGCGCTGGCCAACGACGACATCACCGATGATCTGTGGGACGAGCTAGAAGAAACGCTCATCAGCAGCGATGTGGGTGTGCAGACGACTGAGCGCGTGATGAGCGCGCTGCGTGAGCGCGCCGCCGCCGAGCAGATGACGCGCGGCTCGCAACTGCGAGCGGCCCTCAAAGAGGAGCTGGAAGTGCTGCTGGGCGACCCGGAGCCGCTGGTCTTTTCGGAATCTTCGCCCATCACCGTGCTGCTGTTTGTGGGTGTCAACGGGGTAGGTAAAACCACCAGCATCGCCAAGCTGGCGCATCTGATGAAGCGGCAGAAGCATCGCGTCATGCTGGCGGCGGGCGACACGTTTCGCGCGGCGGCGGTCGAGCAGCTCAAGACCTGGGGCGAGCGCGTCGGGGTCCCGGTCATCGCGCACCAGCAGGGTGTGGACCCGAAATCGGTAGCGGACCCCGCAGCGGTGGTCTTCGACGCGATGCAGGCGGCGCAGGCGCGCGGCACAGATGTGCTGATCGTGGATACCGCGGGACGTCTGCACACGAAGATCAACCTGATGGATGAGCTGAAGAAGATCGTCCGTGTGCTGCAAAAGTATGACCCAGAGGCGCCGCATGAGGTGCTGCTGGTGCTTGACGCCACGACTGGCCAGAACGGGCTGGCGCAGGCCAAGCAGTTCGTGCAGGATTCCGGGGTAAGCGGGGTCGTGCTGACCAAGCTGGATGGCACCGCGCGCGGCGGGATCGTCTTTGCCATCGCGTCTGAGCTGGGCCTGCCGATCAAATACATCGGCACAGGCGAGAAGGTCGGAGACATCGCGCCATTCGACGCCGATCAGTTCATTGACGCGCTGTTCGCCGAGGAGTAGCGCCTCGAAATGCGAACAGACAGATGCGAAAACATGCGCAACGCAGACCGCCGCTGGCATGCTCCCTGCGGTGGAATGTGTTAGCTGGTTGACGCTCTGGCGCAAATGCGCGATGATAACGAGACTTTGCAGGCGCTTTCATCGTTTGCCAGATAAACGGGGGTTGCTGTGCCAGCGATAGCCCAGGTATGCCGACGGGGGTACACGAGATATGAGGGATGAGTCGCAACCAGCGCTGACGGTAGCGCAGACGAATGGGGCGCATCCTGCCGCTGACGCTTTAGGGCGCGCGCTGCCAGATAATCTCGCGGTGAAATGTCCGAACTGTCGCGAATTGTTGCTGGGCAAAGACCTGGCCAAGAATAACAAGGTGTGTCCCAAGTGCGGCCACCATTTCCGCCTTTCGGCTCCCGAACGCATCGAACTCTTGCTCGACCCCGACTCCTTCAACGAATTTGCCAGCGATCTACGTTCCACCGATCCCCTCAGTTTTGTCGCACGCTCAGGCGCCTACGCGGATAAGCTCGTCAGTGAGCGCGAGAAGACCGGCCTGGAAGACGCCGTCGTTGTCGGTGTGGGCACAATCGAAGGGCTGCCGCTGGCGCTGGCCGTGATGGACTTCCGCTTCATCGGTGGCAGCATGGGTTCGGTGGTCGGCGAGAAGCTGACGCGAGCCATCGAGCGCGCCACTGAGGAGCGCATCCCGATGGTGATCGTCTCGGCGTCTGGCGGCGCGCGACAGCAGGAGGGCACCCTCTCGCTAATGCAGATGGCGAAGACGAGCGCCGCGCTGGCCCGGCTGGCCGACGCTGGCGTGCTCTACGTCTCTGTGCTGACCGACCCGACGACAGCGGGCATCTCGGCCAGCTTCGCGTTTCTGGGCGACGTGATCCTGGCGGAGCCGGGCGCGCTGATTGGTTTTGCGGGACCGCGCGTGATCGAGCAGATGATGCACCAGCGTCTGCCCAAAGACGTGAACACGGCGGAATTTGTCCTGAAGCATGGTATGATTGACGGGATCACACATCGCCGGGAGTTGCGCGCGGCGCTCGCGCGCCTCCTTCGCCTGCACAGCGGGTCTGGCGCACAGGTGGGCGCTTGACTTTGCTGTCGTCTGTGGGTTGAGGAAGGACTGAGCGATGGCCTACGAGCTTGATTTTGAGCGACCGCTCGCGGAGATAGAAAAACGCATCAGCCAGGCGCAGCGGCGTGGCGAACGCATGCGGCCAGAAGATCGCGCGCAGGTGGCCGAGCTGCAACGGGAGCTGAAGCGCCGCACGGCGGAGATCTACTCCGCGCTGACGCCGTGGCAGCGTGTGCAGGTGGCGCGCTTCCGCGACCGGCCCTACACCAACGATTACATCAAGCGCATGTGCGATGAGTATTTCGAGATGCGCGGTGATCGCCGTTTCGCCGACGACCGCGCGATTCAGGGCGGGCTGGCCAGCATTGGCGGCCAGACGATCGTGCTGCTGGGCCACCAGAAGGGTCGCGATCTGAAGGAGCGCGAAGAGTGCAACTTTGGCATGGCGCACCCGGAGGGCTACCGCAAGGCGCTGCGCCTCTTCCGCTATGCGGAGCGCTTCGGCTTCCCGGTAGTAGCGCTTATAGATACCACTGGCGCGTATCCCGGCCTGGGCGATGAGGAACGCGGCATCTCGCAGGCCATCGCTGAGAATCTGCTGGTGATGGCAGGGCTGCGCACACCGATTGTCTGTATCGTGATCGGCGAGGGCGGCAGTGGCGGCGCGCTGGGTATCGGCGTGGGCGACCGCGTGCTGATGCTGGAGAACGCGGTCTACACCGTTGCGGCGCCAGAAGCGGCGGCCTCGATCATCTGGCGCGACAATGCGTTCGCTCCAGACGCCGCCCAGGCGATGAAGATCACCGCGCCAGAGCTGCTGAAGCTGGGCGTTGTGGATGGCATCATCCCGGAACCGCTGGGGGGCGCGCATCGCGACTATCAAGCGATGGCCGATAACGTCAAGGAAGCGATCTTGCGCGAGCTGGCGGCGTTGAAGCGCCTGTCAGTCGAAGAACTGCTCGACCATCGCTATCAGCGCTTCCGCGTCATCGGGCTGCAAGGCGTGACTGAGGCGGTCGGCTCGAAGAAGTAGCGCGGACCTCTCCCCCCCAGCCCCCTCCCCTCCAGGGAGGGGGAGCCTGTTTCAGGCGTCCAAGTCGGGCTGGCGCCGAACCTGGCGGCGCGGCAAGCGGCGGGCGAGCGGCGTGAGCAGCGCCAGCGCGACCACCAGCAGCGCCAGGCCGAGCAGCCCCCAGTGGTAGCCATCCAGCAGGGCCAGGAAGAGCGCGCCACTGAGCGCGACGAAGCCCGCCGCGAGCAGCGGCGCGCTCTGGCGCAGCGCGCCGCTATAGATGGAGAGACGCAGCCAGCGCAGTGCGGGCGTTGGCAGTCTGCCAGCGACGACCAGCGCGCCCTGCGCGAGCAGCAGAGCGCCAGCGCCAAGCATCAGCCCCAGCCCGCCGAGGGCGCCGCCTGAGAGCGTCTCGATGGCAAAGCCCACCAGCGCGACGACCACAAGCAGCGTGGCGGCGGCCCAACTGAGCCGGTTCGCTTGCCCGGCGGGCAGCTCAACGACGGGCGCCACACCCTGATGGGTCAGCGGATGGCGTGGGTCGCTAGAGCGCATGACGCGCGTGGCCGGGACGACCAGTGTCAGCGCGGCGCCGCCAACGGCAGAGATGAAGGCCAGCAGGGGCAGCACATGCGCCAGCCAGCCGCCGCCGACCCCTACAGCCAGCCAGAGCAGCGGCAGCGTGAGCAGCACGCAGGCCAGCCCCAGGCAGCCCAGCAGCGTCTCGCGCGTGATGCGCGCGGGCGGCGCAAGCTCCTCGCGCTCCTCGATTGGTGGCCCATCCTGGCTCATAGTGTCGCGGTCAGCTCCTGATCGTGGCTGTGGGTCATGTCGGCATGCTCCTCCGCTGCTCCGCTGGCGATCGGACGCCACGCCGCTGGCTGGCGCGCTGGATACCTATCAGTAGTATGGCCTATCGCGAGGCGACGCGCGTAGTGTATCGTACCCAGGAGGCGCAAGTCGCGCCGACGCTGATTGCTTCCCGTCTGACGTTGTAACCCGTTCGCGTACATCCAACAGGTAGACTGAGCCGCGTAGATGGAGCGCGATGGCCTTCCTGCGGAAGTGAACGGGAGAAACAGGCATGATGCTCCGGAGGGAGCCAGTGCAGCAGAATACCCCGTCGCAGACGGATGCCGCGACTGCGGCTCCGGGTCTTCGGGCGCTCTACGAAGCGACACTGCCGAGCATCTATCGCTATATTTATAGCAAGGTGGGCAATCGCGAAGAAGCGGAAGATCTGACGTCGCAGGTCTATCTGAAAGCGCTGCGTGGGTTAGACGAGGCTCGCGACGCCAACGCGGCGCAGGCCTGGCTATTTCAGGTGGCGCGCACGACCATCGCCGACTACTGGCGCGGGTTCTACCGTCTACGCTCCAGCTCGCTCGATGATTTGCTGGCGGCAGGCTGGGACAGCTCGGCGCCGTCGAGCGAGCCGCCGAGCGATCAGGAGGCGGCGGCGCGCGCGACACAGATCCTCAGCCAGTTGCCAGACCGCTATCGCGAGGTGCTGACGTACCGATTCCTGCTCAATTTCTCACTCAAAGAGACGGCGGCGCGCCTGAACCTGAGTGAGGCCAATGTCAAAGTGTTGCAGTTCCGGGCGCTGAAGAAGGCCAGCCTGGTACTAGAGCAGAGCGCGGAGTCACATGAACCGAGTTGAGCGAACGGGCGCGACACGCGAGGCTAGTGGCGTCGTGCGTGGGCGATGGATGCGGAGTATCAGGCGCAGATGACATCGGATGATGGGCGACCACCTGATCACGACGCATTCTCAGAAGGCGATGATGCGGTGAGCGAGCTAGAGAGCGCGGAACAGTACGTGCGAGCGCACGAACTGATCGAGAGCATGCGCGCAGAGCGTCGGCCCGAGCGCGAGGCGGGTTCCGAAGAGGAAGCTCGCCTGAGCGCTACCGCCGCGTTGCTGCGTGCCGCCGCGCCGGGGAGTGGCGCCGTAGACCCGATCTTCGCCGAGCGGCTCTTCGCCCGGCTTGAAGCCGAGCAGGCGGCTCTCGCCACCGGTAGCGCGGCCACCCAGCCGCGAGTCACAGCGCAGGCTCCAGCGTCGCCCCAGTCGCCCGCAGCCGCGGCCGCCGCCCCTGGGCAGCCTTCTCAGGCGCCCATACCGGTGCGACAGGTAGGCCTGTCGCGCCGCCGCGCGCTGCTCGGTGGGCTAGGCGCCGCTGCCGCTGCCCTCACTGGCGCCGCTGTGACCGCTGCGATCGAGCAATCCGGCAAGCAGCAGCCCCCTGCGCCACCGGCCAGTTCGCTGGTGATCCCAGGGAGGGGGACGTGGGTCGCCATCGCGACGCTGGACGCAATGCCAGTCGGCGCGGTCAAGCGCTTCGAGGCGGGCGCGGTCATCGGCTATCTCCAGCATACGGCCAGCGGGTTCATGGCACTCTCAGGCGTCTGCACGCACATGGCCTGCCTGCTCCAGTGGAACGCTGGCGACAAGACCTTCGACTGCCCGTGTCATGGTGGGCGCTTCCTCTCTAATGGCACTGCAGCGCCGGGCGGGCGCTACGACTATGCCCCGTTGCCTCCCATCCAGACGAAGGTCGAGGCGCAGCAGGTGTGGGTCTACGTCACTGGCGGTGCGCAGAGCGACGAGTTCCCGGCGCCTGATGTGACGGCGACACAGCGCAGCGGCTACGGCGCGGCCAACCCGGAAATTAACAAATAGGCGCGCTCGTGGTGGGGCGGTACAATAGAGATGTGCGCGGCCACAGAAGCGCTCGATGGGGGAGCGCGGCGCGCATCGAGGAGCCGCATGAGCGCCCTACACCAGACGCCATCAACCGACCAATTGCCGACATCCCACGAGCCTGCCGTGCGCGCCAGGGGGCGGCTCGCGCGCCGCACGCTGGCGGTGATCGTGGCGCTGTCAGTGGTGGGCGTGCTGGGCGTGGGTTGGCTGGCGGATAGTCTGGGCGTCGCCACGCCGACGACCGCATCCAGCGCGCTCTCGCGGCAGATCGGGCTGGCGCGGGTGACGCTGACCGTCACCGCGCCAGATCAGCCGGGCGGCGCGGCGCTGCTGCTGCGCGTGACGGATGTCGCAGGGAAGCCCGTGGTGGGGGCAACGATGGTCTGCGCGCTGAGCATGGCGGCGATGGGGATGTCACTGCCGCCCGCGCGCGCGCAGCCGACGGCCACGCCGGGTGTATACCGTTGCGCGGCGCCGGGGCTGATGCCGGGGGTATGGACGCTGGCGCTGACGCTCACGCCGCGAGGTGGCGAGACGGGTCACGCGACGTTTCAGGTGGTCGTCGCGTGACCCTTCCGCAGGTCAGCCGCTTGAACTATCGGGCGCGGGTGGAGCAGCTAGATGCCCAGCTCCCAGCGCGCGTCTTCGGTCATACGCTCCGGCGTCCACATCGGGTCAAAGGTCAGATCAACCTCGCACGCCTCGACTCCGGCTGTCTCTTTGATGCGCCCCTGCACTTCGGCCATCACTTCGGGCGCGACGGGGCAGCCAATCGCGGTCAGCGTCATCGTCACATTGACCTTGTCGCCCTCAATGCGCAGGCCATAGATCAGGCCGAGATCAACGACGTTGACGGGAATCTCGGGGTCATAGCACTGGCGCAGCGCTTCAAGCACCGCCTCGCCGTCTATCGGCGAGTCGCCAATGCGCTCGATCTGCTCGACTGACTGGATGCTCTGTACTGTCTGGTCCATTGTGGGTATCGCCTTCTTCATACTGAATCAACCCAGCGCCAGGGCGCATTGGCGGCCTCGAACGGGCGCCGCGGCTGGCGGTGAGGTGGAAGCGTTATTGCCTGTCACATACACTATACCTGTCGCGCGATGCGTGGGTCAAAACCGGTGATGCGCGGCGCACGCTGTGGGCGAGCGCTAGGAGGGCAAACGGCAATGACGATGTGCCGGGGCGTGCGGGGCGCGACGACTGCCACCGCCAACGACCGCGAGGCGATGCTGGAGGCTACCAGAGAGCTGCTGCGGCGGCTGGAAGAGCGCAACCAGATCACGCCGGACGACATCGCGGCGGCGTTCTTCACCGTCAGCGACGACCTGGACGCCGAATATCCGGCGCTGGCGGCGCGGCAGCTTGGCTGGACGGAGGCGGCGCTGATGTGCGCGCGCGAGATTCCCGTGCCGACCACGACGGTTGCGCGCTGCATCCGCGTTCTGTTGCTGGTCAACACCGAGAAGGCGGCGAGTGAGATGCGGCATGTCTATCTGCGCGGGGCGGTCGCGCTGCGGCCGTCGCGGGCCGACATCTCGGTCGAATCGGGTGGCGCGGGAGGCGACGATGACGGCGCGAAGTCTGATGGCGCCTGAGACGGCGTTGATGGCCAATCCGGCTGTGTTCTTGCGCCGCTGACGGTTCGCGTGTACCATGACCCTTACGTCTGATGCGACAGCAGGCGCGCGGCGGGGACATGCGGCGAGTGGACGCGGTCAGGTAGCGACGAGGA
>JAICVT010000234.1 GCA_025935235.1 Ktedonobacterales bacterium
AGCGCTGGCAGCAGCACCGCGTCGCTGACCAATGGCGCCACGACCAAGACCCAGGATGGCGGCGCTCTGCCGTCCGTGCTGGAGACGCCGGTCGCGGTTGACAAGACCAACATCGCCTCGACGGTGCTGGCCGATGGCTTCGTGACCAAGGCCGAGATCTGCGCGAACGTTCCGGCGGGTACTGATGGTGTCTGCTAGCCAGTAGATTCCGCGGCAGTATCACCTGACGCTAGCGAAGTGACTCTGTGGGCTGCGGGGTAACGATGTTCGACCGTTACCCCGTGGCCTGCGCTTACCCTCGCCACATCCCGGCGCCGCGACGATGTGGACCTTGATCCTCGCGCTTGGTGGCGTTGTGGCCACGAGATGGAGATGCGCCTATGTCTTCCCCCACGGCTGGAGCCTCGGCAGGCGAAACAGACCGCGTCCCGGCGCTCCAGATGAAGAACATCAGCAAAGCCTTTGGCGCCGTGCAGGCGCTGCGCGACGTGGACTTCGAGGTCTTTTCCGGCGAGGTCGTGGGTCTGGTGGGCGACAACGGCGCTGGCAAGTCCACGCTCGTCAAGACCATCGCCGGAGTGAACATCCCCGACACCGGCGAGATCTATGTCAACGGGCAGCGCGCCCACATCAGTAGCCCATCCGACGCGACGCACCTGGGCATCGAGACAGTGTATCAGGATCTCGCGCTCTGCGATAACCTCGATGTCGTCAACAACCTCTATCTGGGCCGCGAGGCGGTCACCGCTCCCGTTGGCCCCCTCTCGCCGCTCGACGAGCTGGAGATGGAGCGCCGCACCGTCGAAGTGCTGCGGCAACTCGAAGTGAAACTGCCCTCGGTGCGCTCGGTGGTGGCCTCACTCTCTGGCGGCCAGCGGCAATCCATCGCCGTCGCCAAGACCATCCTCCGCAATGCGCGCGTGGTGCTGCTCGACGAGCCAACCGCCGCGCTCGGCGTCGCCCAGACCCGTCAGGTGCTCAACCTCATCAAGCGCCTGCGTGAGCAGGGGCTGGCGGTGGTCGTCATCTCGCACAATCTGGCGGATGTGTTTGAGGTGGTGGATCGCGTGATTGTGATGCGCCTGGGCCGCCGCATCGCGACATTCGACATCCACACCACGACCCCAGAGCAGGTGGTCGCGGCGATTACCGGCGCGGAGTTTGGCGAAGTGGCCGAGAACGGCGACGCAGGCGATGTCGCCCAACCAGCATAGTGGAGAGTGAGCGAGATCATGCAGAGCGATGTGAAAAACTCCTCGGCCACCACGTCTGAAGCCTCTCCCGCCGCGCCTTCGACGGTCGCCAACGAAACGATGCGTGAGGCGCTGATGGGGCGGCTGCGACGCGGGGACATCGGCCAGCTTCCAGCGGTGTTGATGCTGCTGGTGATCGTCGTCGTGTTCGAGATCCTCTCAGGCGGCGTCTTTCTCCATCCAATCAATCTCAGCAATCTGATCTTGCAAGAAGCCGACGTGGCCGTGATCGCGCTAGCCGCTGTACTGACGCTGCTGCTGGCCGAGATTGACCTGTCGCTCGCGGCGGTCGCGTATCTGTGCGGCGCCGTGACGGTCATCACTTCGACCTATCATCACTGGCCGGCGGTATGGGCGCTGGTCGCTGGATTGGTGGCTGGCCTGATCGTGGGGACCATCAACGGTGTGCTGGTTGCGGTGCTGCGCATCCCGTCCTTTGTCGTGACGCTGGCCGGCTACATCTTCTACTCTGGCCTGCTGCTCCACCTGGAGTTGCCCAACACGACGATCACGCTCTTCGATCCCTCGCTGAAGGCCATTATGTCCAACTATGTGACCTTTCCGTGGGATGTGATCTCTCCGATCCCGATCATCGTGATCTATGGCGCGCTGCTGCTGCTGGAACGCCAGCGCCGGATGAAGGCAGGGCTGTCTAGTGGCCCGCTCTGGGCAATCTGGCTCAAACTCGGCGCCGTCGTCGTATTCTTGGTGGCCGCGCTGCTCGTCTTCGAGGATGCGCTCGGCGTGCCATATGCGATGTACATCGTCTTTGGCGTGCTGATCGTCTTCTGGCTGTTGCTGCGCTTTACCACCTTTGGGCGCCACGTCTACGCGGTCGGCGGCAATCCTGAGGCGGCGCGCCGCGCGGGCATCAACGTCACGATGATTCGCATCAGCGTCTTCGCGCTCGGCTCCATGTTGGCCGGACTGGGCGGCATCCTGGTCACCTCGCGCACGACCTCAGCGCCGACGGCGGTGGACCCCCGCCTGCTGCTGCTGGCCATCGCGGTCGCCGTCATCGGCGGCGTCAGCCTGTTCGGCGGACGTGGCTCGGTGTGGGGCGTGGTGCTCGGCGTGCTCATCATCGGCTGCCTGGAGAATGGCCTGACGCTGTTCAGCTCGGCCAGCAGCGACTTCGAGCAGATGCTGGAGGGCGCGGTGCTGATCGCCGCAGTGATCCTCGATGCTATCACCCGGAGACGCAACGCCGTCAGCGGGCGGTGAGGAACCTCACCCCCAGCCCCCTCTCCCACGGGGCGAGGGGGAGGATTGGAAGGCCCCTCTCCCGCCGCAGCGGGGGAGGGGTTGGGGTGGGGGCTGCTACGCACCCAGGTAGTAGGAGGCTGCCATGAGCGACGACGCTGAACTGCGTGTGGGCATCATCGGCTATGGGCTGGCGGGCGCGGTCTTCCACGCGCCGCTGGTTGCCTCCATATCGGGGATGCGGGTCGCGGCGATCAGCGTGGGCGACGCCGCGCGCTCGGCGCAGGCGCGGCGCGACTACCCGCACGCGACGATCTATCCCACCGCGCAGGCGCTGCTGGCGGCCGCCGGCACACTCGATCTGGTGGTGGTGGCCGCGCCCAACGACGCGCACGCTCCGCTGGGGGTGGCCGCGCTGGAGGCCGGGCTGCCCGTCGTGATTGATAAGCCCTTCGCGCCGAGTGTGGCCGAAGGGCAGCGTGTTCTGGAGACGGCCGAGCGCGCGGGCAAGCCGCTCAGCGTCTTCCAGAATCGCCGCTGGGACAACGACTTCCTGACGCTGCGACGGCTGATGCGCGGCGACGCGCTGGGCGAGCTGGCGCGCTTCGAGAGCCGCTTCGAGCGCTTCCGTCCAACTCCCAAAGCGGGCGCCTGGCGCGAGAGCGCTGATCCCGCGCTGGCGGGTGGGCTGCTCTTCGATCTGGGCGCCCACCTGGTTGACCAGGCGTTGCAGCTCTTCGGCTGGCCGGAGTCGGTCTATGCCGAGCAGGCGCGGCGGCGCGCTGGCGTGGTGGTGGATGATGACACGTTCGTGGCGCTGCGCTTCGCGGGCGGCCAGGCGGCGGATCTGTGGATGAGCGTCATTCCGCGCGTGTCCGGGCCACGGCTGCGAGTGGTGGGCGCGCGCGGCGTCTACGAAAAGTATGGCCTCGACCCACAGGAGGCGCAGCTTGCGAGCGGTCTGCGTCCTGGCGACGCAGAGTATGGCCGCGAGCCAACCGATCTGAGGGGAACGCTGGCCACCGAGCTGGATGGCCTCGCCATCGAGGCGCGCGTCGAGAGCCTGCCCGGCAGCTATCAGGACTTTTATGCGGGCGTGCGCGACGCGCTGCGCACGGGCGCGCCGATGCCCGTTGATCCACGCGACGCGCTGGATGTCATCCGCGTGATCGAGGCGGCGCATGCCAGCGCCGAGCGCGGCGAGGTCGTTCACCCAGCCCGCTGAGCGCCGGGCGTCTCATCACGGGAGAGGCGCCGTCGGCGCGCAGGCGTCATCCGCCGGAGGAGTCGCGCCTGCCGCGGCCGAGAGGCTGCGCAGGTGCGAATCGCAGAGCGGCAGCAGCAGATAGAGCGCGGCGCTCTCCGGGTCGCGCTCGATGCGCGCGCGGCGCGTCATCTGGCCGCACCCGCTGATGCCACAGGGCAGTGGGGCGCTGATCTCGATCAACCGCAGACGGTCGCCCCCGCACCCCTCATCTTCGGCTGCCATACGCTCTCCCGCGCTCTATATGCTCTATATGTCGCTGGCCCGCGCGCGTGACGCGACGACGCCTGCGCGCGACCTGAAAAACAGCCACACAGGCATATACGGCAGCAGGTTACACGCCAATCAGGCGCAAGGCTCACGCGCAAGACTTACGCGCGTGGTGGCAGCAGCGCCAGCAACTGGTTCAGCAGGCGCCCGGTGAATCCCCAGATGCGGTAAGGGCCAAAGTCGTAGAAGTGAACGCCATGCGTCACGCCGCCACGCGTCCATTGCTCCTCGTGGTAGATGAGGTAGTCGTCAAGCGCGCTCAGCGGAGCCTCGATGACCTCGGCGACCTCGGTCGCCTGCGGCCGCAGCGTCGGCAGTCCCTCGCCCAGCCAGCCGATGTAGGGCGTTACCAGAAAGTTGCTCACGACGGTATAGGCGGGCGGCATGGCGCCCAGCAGGGTCACGCTCGCCGGCTCCAGCCCCAGCTCCTCCCGCGATTCGCGCAGCGCGGTCAACGCCAGCGAGGCGTCGCCTGGGTCGCGCGAGCCGCCCGGAAACGAGATCTCGCCGCTGTGGGTCGAAAGAGTCGCCGAGCGTCGGGTGAAGAGCAGGTACGGCTGGCCAGCCCGCGCATAGAGCGGCGCCAGCACAGCGGCCACACGGGGCGTTGCGCCACGCAGGCGCAGATCGTTGGCGAGCGCGGCGGCGGCGAGATCGGCCCCGCCTGTGTCGGGCGAGATGAGGCGCGTGCGCAGATAAGCGGCCAGCGCCTCGGCATCGGCGAGCAGCGTCGCGCGCGTCGGCCCCCCATCCACCGTCTCGTCCTCATCCGCGAAATGCGCGCTGGCGCCGCTCATCGCTGCAGTCCATCCCTTCCGAATCACGCCCGAACTGTCTCTGACTCGTTCCCGACCCGTCCTGAATGCCCTTGATCGCCGCACGGGCGGCGCATCGCACAGCAGTAGACGATGTGACCGCGCTTGCCTTGCGCGTTTCGAGGCGCATCTGTTATACTACCCCCTGTAGCGGGGGCTTGCAACGCACTGGTCAGTGGAGAGCAGGTCGCGCTCGCGTGACATTCAGCGAGTTTGGCGCGTTTGAATGAAGCGTGGAGCAAGCGACGCTCGTGAGTCTGTCTGAATGGATGCTGGCGCGCTGAGCCGCATCGTCGCTCGAGGATCTCGGCAGGAGGTCGTCGGCGAGCGATGGGGTCAGCCCAGCGTTTTCGTGTAGTCTGTCTTTTGCGCCAGTGGACGAAAACGGTGATACACCCGGCGCCATTCAACCTTCTCTCCGATCCACTCCCCAGGACTCCAGTGGACGCTTCCCCCACACTGCTCTCGGCCATTGCCGCCTGCACGCGCGTCCACGGCGCCGCCCAATGACTCATCGCGCCGCGCCAGCGCCTCGCGACCGCCCAGGAGCAGCATCTCACGCCATAAAGGGGGATCCAGACCGAAGGACGCAGCGCCCGCGACGACCTGAGGCGAGCAGTTTACAGCCCACGCCACGATGCGGTGGCGCGCATGGCGGGTGACTGCGCGATTCGCCGACCGCCACGCACACGGCGCCAACAGCGTAAGCCGCATCGCAGCCAGTCGCGCGCGAGGGACGAACGCGCGACACGCGCCCGCCGAATCACGCCGAACCCGTGAACCGTCTCAGCAGCTATGCGCGTTCGCGCTCCTTGGGGAGCGCACGTGGACACGACGGCGGCTCACGATATTCGATCAGGCGGCGCGAGAGCAAGCATGGGCCAGCATGCCACTTATGAGCGATGCGGCCAGGGGTTCGCTCCAGCAGCGCGAATCCGAATCGAGTCTAGCGGAAGCAGTTCCGCATGATGTCCCCGCGTCGGCACGAGGCCCACGCGACCGGGCGCACACATTTCGACACGAGGAAAGGGGCGGCGCAGCGGTCCCGCGTCCTGATGGTCAGCGGACGTAGGCCCACAGCGCCGGAAGTTGAATGAGTTTGAACAACGACGACATGTCCCAGCGCGACGAGACGCAGCCAGAGACCCAGCATGAGGCTGAGACTGAGGCACAGATCAAGACGCAGATCGCGGCCCAGCCGAATGTTGAGACTGTGGCTGAGGCTGACGCCCAGGTTCAGGCTGAGCAGCAGCCCATCGGCGAGCAGGTGAACATCAGCCAGGTCGCCGACCCGCAGCCAGCCGCCGAGCCAGCCGCCGAGCAGCCGGTCACGGAGCCAGAGCCAGCGACAACGCTCACCGCGGCCTCCAGTGACGACCCTGCCGCCGTTGCGCCCGCCGCGGACGAGGTGGACGAAGTGGACGAGTTCGGCGCGAATGCGGTCTCGTCGGACAACGACGACATGTACGCCACCGATAACATCCCCGACATGAGCGCCATGCAGCGACTGCTCGACGAGCAGGACGCCCAGTTCCGCACCATCAAGCGCGGTGATGTCGTCGAGGGGCAGATCGTCCGTATTGATCCCGACGAGATTCTGGTGGACATCGGCCTCAAGAGCGAGGGCGTACTCTCCACCAAGGAGCTGCCGTCGAGCGGCTATGGCTCGCTGCCGGAGCTGGACGTCGGCACGAATGTGCTCGTCTACATCATGCAGCCCGAAACCCCGGAGGGCCACGCGGTCGTCTCGATCAAGCGCGCGCGCCAGGAGCGCCAGTGGCGCATCGCGCAGGAACAGTTCGACCGGGGCGAGCTGCTCGAAGCGGAGGTCATTGACCACAACAAGGGCGGCCTGATCGTCAATCTGGATGGTATTCGTGGCTTCGTGCCGATCAGCCAGATTCTCAATCTGCGTCGCGAAGACTCGTCCGACAACGCCGAGACGCAGACCAAGCTCCAGGCGATGGTCGGGCGCAAACTGCAACTCAAGATCATCGAGATCAACCGCAACCGCAACCGCCTGATCCTCTCCGAGCGCATCGCCGTGCAGGAGTGGCGCGCGCGGCGGCGTGAGGAACTGCTCAACGAGTTGCAGGTGGGCGAGGTGCGCACGGGCGTGGTCAGCAATCTGGCCAACTTCGGCGCCTTCGTTGATCTTGGCGGCGCTGACGGTCTGGTCCACATCAGCCAGCTCGCCTGGAGCCGTGTGAACCACCCCAGCGAGGTGCTCAAGGTCGGCCAGAAGGTCGAGGTGCAGGTGCTCTCGGTGGACAAGGAGAAGAAGAAGATCGCCCTGTCCATCAAGCGCGCCGAGGTGGACCCCT
>JAICVT010000540.1 GCA_025935235.1 Ktedonobacterales bacterium
ACTCTCAAGAGGATCGTGGTGTAACCCACCACTTTCAGGCCCGGTCGAGCGTTACGTGTACGCTCCCGGGCCTCTCTGTCTATTCAATTGCTGGGAGGCAGCCGCTTCTCAGCCAGGCCGCGTATGCGCGGCAGATCGCCTGCTATTCGCCTGCTATTCGCCTTTTTTGCCAGTCATAGTGGCCAGTGTATGCAGACGCCATGCGGCTTCCACGCGGCCTTCACGCCGCGCGCATACTGGCCCAGGTCGTGCGGGGATGTGAGTGACGGTAGGGGGTGGCGGCTCGCCCACCCTAGGGCGCTTCCATTGTGTAACCTGAGGGTGATACCTTTCGTATAGTAAGTGATACGACAGGTAGGGATGTCTGAGACGCTGTCGGCGCGATATGATTAGAGAGAGCGCATCTGGAGAGCAGCCACTGTCTGTGGCGTCCGCTCGCACGAGGCTACAGAGGCTATCCACAGGGTGTCTGCAAGAAGGACACGGGATGCCTGAGCTGGAACAGCGATTGCCGTGCGGTGCCAGGACACTATTCCTGAGCGCTCCCTGACTCATATGCGTCTGGCATGTGGCTGGCCTATGACAGCTTCGGCACGGCGAGACACGTTGTGCGCTAACCTGTGTACCCCCTGACGGGAATAGTTGCGTGGCGCTTGCGCTGCGCCCATTGCTTGGCGTCTGCCACACGCATGGCGGCAGGAGCGATGGGTGAGGCGCGGCTGGCCAGGACGACGACAAGTGACGCGCCCGCCTGCGTCGCACGGCGATGCGAGCGGAGCAGACCAGACGTGGCGTCCGAGGCGCCTTTTCGGAGAGCCTCTGGGAGAACGGGTCTGGCGAATGCGTCGCTTCAGGCGTTCTTCTCCCGCCGAAGGTGATGGAACGATGATGACGAACCAACGCGAGCTCGAACAGCTTTTGGGCGAGTCTCGCAAACGAGGATATGTACGGCGCGCCGAACTGGAGGCGGCCCTGCGTCATGCTGGGCGGCAGCCAACTCAGAGCGCTGGCAGCACGCGCACGCCTCTGCATCGTGACGGCGATGACAACGCCAAACCGCAAATCGAAGAGTTGAATGACCTCGACTCGGCCATTGAGCTGTTCCTTGCCAATGACGTTGACATCGTTGATGACGACGACGAGGTGGCTCGCGTGCAGGAGGACGAGGAAATCGAAAGCAGCATCCACGCCATGGAGACTGAGAGCGCTCCACTCGTCGACCTGCCAGACGAATCGGAAGTAAGTGGCGCACGTTTGCGCCGAGTGCAGGAAGTCGCGAAGGCCGCTGAGCGCGGCGAGGCGGCGGAAGTGGACACGATCACCGCATACCTGCGGGAGATTGGCCGCGTTCCGATGCTGAGCCACGCCCAGGAGATTGATCTGGCCCAGCGTATCGAAGCTGGCGATAAAGATGCGGTGCAGCAGTTCGTGCTGGCCAACCTTCGCCTTGTGGTGAGCATCGCCAAGCGCTACGTGGGTCGGGGCCTCTCGCTGCTCGACTTGATCCAGGAGGGCAACATCGGGCTGATGCGCGCCGTCCAGCGCTATGACTGGCGCCGGGGCCACCGCTTCAGCACGCATGCCACCTGGTGGATCCGCCAGGCGATCAGTCGCGCGGTGGCTGACAAGGGACGAGCGATTCGCCTCCCCGTCTATGTCAACACGGCGCTCAATCGTGTCCGGCGAGAGCGTCAGCGGCTCGTGCAGGAGATGGGGCGCGACCCCACCGAGCAGGAGTTGGCCGACGCGCTGGGGATGGATGTGGAGCGGCTGCACGAGCTGGAGGCCGCCCCTGGCGCCCCGATCTCGCTAGAACTGCCCGTCGGCGAGGACGAGGAGCAGGAATTGGGAGATGTGCTGGCCGATGAGAACAGCACGTCGCCCGAAGAGGTCGCGACGACGCGCACGATGAAGCAGGAGGTGCAGGATGTCCTGGAGGACGTGCTGACCCCCCGTGAGCGACTCGTGCTGCAGTTGCGCTTCGGCCTGGGCAGCGGCCACACCTTCCCACTGGAGCAGGTTGGCCGCCAGTTGGGCATCACGCGCGAGCGTGTGCGCCAGATCGAGGCGGGCGCGCTGGCCAAGCTCCGCAATCCGAAGGTGCTGGAGCGTCTGCGCAGCTAGCGCCCGCTCACGCGCGACGCTTCGGCTCCGCAAGAATACCCCCGATCGGTTCCGCCGATCGGGGGTATTCTTTTGCCTGCATACGCGTACAGCCTG
>JAICVT010000487.1 GCA_025935235.1 Ktedonobacterales bacterium
CGCCAGGCGACCATCAACGCCTGGTACACCGCGCTCAATCATGGGCAGGACCTCGGCTTCTGGCCACACTGCCCTCCGCCACTTGGCCCCACCTACGAGCACACTTTCACCTTCACCTGGCACAGCATCCCCATCGAATCGGCGACCGATGAGGCGCAACCCTGCGGTGATTGGCTGCTGAGCAGCGGCGGCATCCCCGACTACTGGCATTTCCGCTGGCTATGGACGAATCCGAAGCAGGCGCCCAACGCGCCGCCGCTGCCCTCGCCGCCGCCGATCAGATGAGGCGCTGATGCGAGGCTGGCTCAGTCGAGCGAGACGGCGACGCAGCCCGTCTGATACTGCGGGACGCCTCCACGCAGAACCTGCCAGATAATGCCGATCGTCGCGCCGCGCAATGATGGCGGCACAGCGCTCGGCGGCAGCACGAGATCGGCATTGCCATTGCCACTGATGTTGGTCACGATAGCCGAGCTGGGAACGGGGACGACTGGCCCCACCGCGCAGGTTGCGCTGGCAGGATAGAGGTTCAACAGCACGTTGTAGGTGGCGTTGGGCAGCGCGCCGACGAGGTGATATTCCTCGTGCGTGTAGTTCACTGGCCCATTCATGTGTACATCAACCACCCAGCCGGACTGCAACGGGTCGCTGGATGCGCTGATGCGCGCTAACGGCGTCTGCACGGTGTGGAAGACGGCATCCGCATGGGCGGCGGGGGTGAATGCCAGCGCCAGGAGCGCGGCAACCGCGAGCGCGAACAGCGCTCGCAACATGACAACGTTCGTCCAGTGGAAAAGAGCCTGCGCGCGGGGATGCGACAACATGGTCTCTACTCCTTCCGTCACGGTACGACGCTGTATACCGGAGCAGGACCTAACATAACATACGCCTGCGGCAAAGACAAACTCAACTGTGAGATGGCCTGTAGCGCGGACGCTGATGAAGCCTGGTTCCGCGTCCACTCATGCCCTCGCCAGCCGCAGCACGCTCGCCACCACCTGCTCCAGGGGCGCGCTGGTAGTGATCTCGTGCGTGGCGGCGCGGCGCAGGAGCGGCTCGACCGTCTCCAGTTGGCCCAGCACGCGCGCCACCTCATCAGGCCGCTTGCCATACTGGTTGGTCGTTCGTGTGGCCAGACGCGCCACCATCACGTCGGCGGGCGCGCTCAGCAGGATGATCTGGTCGAATTGGGGCAGGAACGCGCGCATATTCGCCGCGCAGCCGCCCAGGAAGAGGATGTCGGCGTCTTCAGTCGCCAGCAGCGCGCGGATGCGATCTTCGCGCCACATCCAGTCGCGGCCTGCTTCCACTGGCGGCCCCAGCGGGTCGCTCTCATCGCCGACCGCGACCCATTCGGAGTACTCGTCGCAGTCGGCGTCCACGGCTGTGTAGCCGCGTGCGGCAAGCGCGGCGATGACTGTGGATTTGCCCACGCCGGATAGCCCCGTCAGCAGGATGCGCTTCACGCTGGCGCCTCCTCTTCTTTCGCGCGCCATCGCGATGCTACCATTCGCAATGGAGACGGCTCGCATGCTGTCGCGCCCAACCTTCAACCCCCTTCAGGCGCGACACTGAGAGGAGCATCGCATGATACAGCGCATTTTCGAGGCGATCGCCGGTGTGCTGGCCGCTGTCACGGGCTTGTGGCTTCTCTTCTCTGTCGAGTCAGCCTTCTTTCCCACCACTCCAGCGCAGAGCTACGGCGTCTCCGGTCAGCCTGCCCCGCCGCTGGCATGGATACCAGCGTTCCAGGTCTTTACCATCGCGCTGGTCGGCTCGCACTTGGCGCGCTGCTGCATGGCGTCCCCAGCATCACGCGCATGGGCCGTGGCATGCGGCGATTGCTGGTCTGGGGCGGGCGGCTGGCGCTGTGGCTGTCAGCGCTTGCGCTGATGGTTATGGCCTATCTCGCGTGGGCCTCGATCGGACTGCTCTTCATCCCCAGCATCGCGCTGGCCGTCATCGCCTGCGCGCTCGCGCTGATTCCCGCTTCAACGCCCGCGCCGCCCACCGCGCGCCCTCTCGCTCCCCCTCGCCCCGTGGGAGAGGGGGCTGAGGGCTGAGATCATTCCCACGTCCAGCGGGCTGCGTCGGAGAAGCCCTCGATATCGGCCCAGGCGCGCACCGTGCGCGGGCGCAGCTGGAATATGCCATCGCTGGCTGGCTCTGGGGCCAGGCGACCATATTTGGCGTTCCAGGCGGCCACGATGCGCTCGCCCAGCGCGGCATCGGTCACGACATCCTCCGTCCGCCCCTCGACGATGACGACTTCATCGCCGCTCTCCAGGTGCGCGGAGATGGCGGGGTTAGCGGCCAGGTTGCGCGCCCAGCGCGTCGTCGGGGCGCCGCTGACATACAGCGCGCCCTCCACCCAGACACCCCAGAGCGGCGTCACATGTGGGCGGCCATCGGGCCGCGTCGTCGCCAGCCAGTAGTTGCGCGCCTCGCGCAGCCGCCGCTCGACCTCCTCCCAGCTCAGCAGCGGTCCCGTTGCGCGCCCAAAGCCGTAGTCCGATGGCCCTTGTGGGCGATCAACACGCGGATCAGACATTAATGGCGCCTCCTGGTTGGATGCTCCCACCCCAACACCACCGAAAAGGGAACGGTCGGGTAAACACGCAGCTACGTGGCCTGCGGGCCGCGAAGGCCGCCTCCGCGGCCTGGGATCCCAGCCTGCGGAGGCAGGCTTTGCGGCGGAACGCCATCTAGCCTGCGGGTTGA
>JAICVT010000564.1 GCA_025935235.1 Ktedonobacterales bacterium
CGCTGCGCGATCTGCTGAGCGCGCTGGGCGAGTGCGCCACGCAGCGCGCCGAGGTCGAGGCGCTGGCGAGCGAGCTGCGGCGCGAGCGCGGACAGGTCGCCGCGCAGAGCCTGCTGCTGGAGGGCCAGCGGCGCGAGCTGAGCGAGACACAGCGCCGCCTCGACAACGCGCTCTGGCAGATGTCCTGGCTCGATCACTCGCGCGGCGTGCGGATGGTCAAGCTGGCGCGGGCTTCACGCGCGCTGCTGCGCCAGCGCGGGCCACTCTGGCTGGCGAAGCGGGCGGCGTTGTGGACGCTGGGCAGGCGCGGCTACTATCGTCTCGACAGCGCCGCCGCCCAGCCCGCGCCGAAGCTGCTGCGACCCGCAGAGCGCGAGTTCAAGCAGATCATATTCCTCTCTGGCTGCCCCGGCGGCGCGATGCGCTATCGCTGCGATCACCGCGCCGAGCAGCTCAATCTGCTGGGCTGCTCGGCCGAGAGCGCCGCTGTCAGCACGGTCAACCTGATGGAGCTGCTCGACCGCTTCCAGTGCTTCGCGCTTCATCGTGTTCCCTACGACACCGATATGCAGGCCTTTATGGCTGAGGCGCGCAGACGCGGCAAGCCGCTGTTCTTCGAGACCGATGACCTTGTCTTCGCGCCTGAGAGCGCCGATAATGCGAGCCGCCAGGCCGAACTCGAGCGCTTCTCGCCGCAGGAGCGCACGCTCTACCTCGACGAGATGGCGCGCATCCGCCAGACGGCGGAGCTGTGCGACGCGGCCACCGTCAGCACAGAGCCGCTGCAAGTGTGGGTGGCGCCGCTCTGCCCGCACGTCGCCGTGACGCCCAACGTCGTCAGCCAGGAGATGATGATTCGCTCGCAGATGGCGTTGGACGAGGCGCCGGAGTTGCGCGCGGCGGCGAGCGCGGACGACGATGCGCCCGATGAGGTGGTGATCGCGTATTTCAGCGGCAGCCCCAGCCACGACCGCGACTTCCTCGAAGCGCAAGACGCGGTACTCTGGGCGCTGGAGACGTATCCGCACGTTCGGCTGCTGGTGGGCGGCCCGCTGGCGCTGAGCGCGCGCTTCGACCGCTTTGGCGCGCGGGTCAGGCGCGAGCCGCTGCGCCCCTGGCAGACGCTGCCCGCGCTCTACGCCAGTGTGGACATCAATCTGGCGCCGCTGGAGCGCGACAATCCATTCACCGCCGCCAAGAGCAGCATCAAGTTCCTCGAAGCGGCGCTGCTCAAGGTTCCGACCATCGCCACGCCGCTGCCCGACTTCATCCGCGTCATGCGCGATGGCGAGAACGGGCTGCTGGCCGCCACGCCCGACGACTGGCGCGCGGCGCTGCGGCGGCTGATCGAGTCGCCGGAGGAGCGGCGGCGGCTGGGCGAGGCGGCGCACGCCGACACGCTGCGGCTGCACACCACGCGCGCTCAGGCGCCGCTGGTCTTCGAGACGCTGCGCGCGCACTATCGCGCCGTGGTTTCCGCCGACCCCGCCCGCCCTCTGCGTATCAACTGGGTCGTGGAGGCTCCCGCTGGCGCTGGTCGACCACCGACGCTCAGGCTGGCGCGGGCGCTGGCCGAGCGCGGGCACACCGTGCGCCTCTGCCTCGCGCGGCTTTCAGGAGCGGATGGCGCGCAGCCGCCCGCGTGGGCCGCCGAGGCCGCGCCTGCCGAGGTGACGGTCATGGCGGGCGATGACGCGCTCCCCGCAGCGGAGGTCAGCGTCGCCACATCGCGCGCCCTGGCGGCGCTGGTGGCCCAGCACCACGAGTCGCTCTGTCGCGTCCTGCTCTCCACCAACCCGGATGCCGCCGCCGACGAGGACGAGGCGCTTCCCCTGCGCCGCCTCTGCTTGGAGTCCAGTGCCGCGCCCGCCGCCCAGGCTGAGCGGCTGGAGGGCGCGCTAAGGGAGTGGGTGTGGTAGGGGCGCGGAACCTCTCCCCCTGTCCCCCTCCCCTCCGAGGGAGGGGAACCCGCGGCAGGTTGGTCGGTGATGGCGGGCAGC
>JAICVT010000118.1 GCA_025935235.1 Ktedonobacterales bacterium
CAGCATGACATGGGCGCGCCATGCGGTACGGGGTGTGTGACGGTGTCAGGGGGGACGTAAACGTGTTCACGCCAAATCCTCAACTCAAGGTGTATCCTGTCGTCGTTGGCATCAACCACTATCAGGCGCACTCCGCCGAGCGTCCCATTGACCTTGAGTTTGCTGTGTCAGACGCGCAGCGAGTGAGCGCGTTTCTCAGACAGCCAAATGAAGCGTTTGCATGCACAGATTTCCAGCCGTTCATTGACGGACTGGCCACCGCCGAGGCCGTACGATCCCGGCTGCATCGGCTCCTCCGTAGCAGCCAGATCGCGCGAGGCGACGTGGTATTCTTCTATTTTGCCGGTCACGGCATGCTGAAGAACGGGCACGCCTACCTCTGCTGCGCCGATGTGAATCTTCGAGATCCGGGGGCGGGCGGTGGTCTGCAACTCGACGACCTCTACTACGACCTGCAAAATGCGACGGCTGGAACGGTGATCTTTGTCTTTGACGCCTGTGTCAGTGGAGCCTTCAGCGACCCAGGGGTCGTCGCGGTCAACGTCGTGCAGCAGTTCAAGAGTGTTCTCAGCATCCCCCCGCAGGCGATGAGCAATCGCGTCATCTATGCCGCCGCGCACAGCACACAGAAGGCGCGGGAGCATCCATTCATTGATGGCGGCGGCGGCTTATTCACCAGTGCGCTGCTCAGAGGATGGCGCGATGGCGCGGCTGCCGAAAGGGGTATCGTGACCCCTCAGTCGCTCCAGACCTACCTCCTGAGCAGCTTCGATAATTTTAGCGAACAGCAGCCCGTCACCGTCGTCACGGGCGACTCAGTGATCGTGCTGGGGCGATTCGATCCGGCCGCGGAAAGCGCCCCGCGCCGTGAGGAGCCACGCCTCCCAGGTGGCACTGGATGGATTGACCACTCTCTCAATGTCACGCCAACTGGCCCGACCCAACCCATCGGCGCTGTCAAGCCGCCACAACGTCCATCGCGCAAGGTGGTCATTGGCGGCCTCGTCGTCGCGGCCCTGCTCGTGGTGGGCGCGAGCATTCTCGTGCTGGAGTCTCCCGCCGCGTTCCTGATCGCCTGTGCTGTGGCGCTCGCGATCGGGTTTGGCTCGATCGCATCCAGTGGCATCCTGAAACCGCTCCTCGTCCTGCTGACCATTGCCCAGGCGGCGCTGCTGTTTGGCGAGGCGCATCTGCGCTTTGACTTCTTGCCAGGCGTGAGCTTTCTCGATACCCTGGCCAGCTATGCCTGGTTGGCGCTACTCATCTGTCTCGCGCAATCGCTCGTGATCCTGTTTCGGGTGTTTGAGGAGATGACATCGAACTAACGCTCTGGATGTACTCGTGGGGGATGGATAGACAGCGAAGGAGTGTTCAGGTGAGCGACGGACGGCATGCTGGTATTGATCTCGGAACGACCTTTTCCGCCATTGCCATTGTTGATGACGCTGGCGCCCCGGTTGCCATCCGCAACGCTGAGGATGAGATGACGACGCCCTCGGTGGTCCATGTCCGCGCGGATGGTACGTTCCTGGTTGGTCGCCCGGCACAGGAGCAGCCGCTCAACACCCAGATGGTCTTCAAGCGCTTCATGGGAACACCCCGTCTCTTTCCGCTACGCGGGCGCGACTATTCGCCAGAAGAGCTCTCAGCGGAGGTCTTGCGCAAGCTGGTGGGTGATGCGGAACGACGCCTGGGCGCGCCCATTCGTGAGGTGGTCATCACTGTGCCAGCGCACTTCGGGCAGACGGAGCGCGAAGCGACCCGCCGCGCCGGCGAACTCGCTGGCCTCACCGTGCTCCAGATGATCAATGAGCCAACCGCGGCGGCAACCGCGTATGCGCAGTCGCATCCACTCGACCAGGGGCACAGTCTCATCTTCGACCTTGGCGGTGGCACGTTAGACATCACCCTGCTTGAGGTCACGCCATCTGGCCCGTACGTGAAGCGCACGAGCGGCTCGCTGCATCTGGGCGGCCAGGACTTCACCGATAAGCTTGTTGAGCGTGTGGACAACGCCTACCAGGCCGCGCATGGCGTCGGCATGACTGGCGAGGCGCGCTTGCGGCTGAATGCGCAGTGTGAAGCGGCGAAAATCGCGCTCACCACGGCGCCACAGGTTCAGATTCTCGCCTCTCCGCCGGATGGCGCGCCTATGCACATGACCGTCACCCGCGATGAATTCGAGGAGGAGATAGACGCCTACATCATGCAGATGCAGGTGATGCTGGAATCGCTGCTCGATCGCGCTGACCTGACGCCCAGTGACATCAAGCAGGTACTGCTGGTTGGTGGTTCCTCACGCATTCCGGCGGTGCGGAGCATGCTGCGAGAATACTTTGGGCATGAGCCAACCGCTACCCTGGACGCTGACCTGGGTGTCGCATGGGGCGCGGCGCTCGTGGCCGCGAGCATCCAGCGCGACGCGACTGGCCTCGTCATGGAACCCGCGGGACTGGTCATCGCGGACAGTGTGAGCCATGCGATTGGCGTGAAGGCGTTCGATCAATTCCGCCAGCGCCAGGTGCTCGATGTGGTGTTGCCGCATGGATTCCCGCTGGGAAAGTGGTCAACGGATCGCCAGTACCGCCCGGAGCGCGCGAACGAAGCGCTCCTGGCCGTTGATCTGTATCAGGGCGATACGGCGGACCTGGACAACTGTATCCCTGTTGGGCGCGTGAACGTGCCGTTACCAGCGGGCGCAACGCCAGACAACACGCTGGTGCGTGTTCGGATGCGCCTCAACCAGAGCGGACTGCTCGAAATGCAGGTCGCCGTCAACAATGAGCCTCATCGCTCGGCAGAGTTTCGGCTCTAGGCGTCCGGCGCAGCTCGTCATCAGACGGCGTCGCCGCTGCGCGCCGCGCAAGTGTAGCCCGTGTACGCGAAAACATGCGAACCAGGAGGAACGCGGATGTCTTCCAACGAGAATATGCCCATCAACGACCCGCAGGGCAGCGCACGCGCATTCATCGAACCTGATCAGCGAGTCCCGAAGACCTTCGGCTACAACGTCTTTGTCGTGCAGATGGGCAAGCAGGGTCGCCTCTTCAAGGACGGGCAATTCATCCGCAACCTGCCGCCCGGACGGCATCACTGGTGGGACTTCCTTGGGAATTACACCGTTTCGATGGTGGACGCCCGCGTGCGCCTGCTCACGATGCTCGCCACGGGCACGATTCCTGGTCCGGTTGAGGAAGACGTCCCCACGCCGCCCGCCAAGGTCAAGGTGCCGCTCCGTATCTCCGCCCAATTGGCCAACATCGAAACATTGCTGAATACCGAGGATCCGCTCGGCCTTCTGACGGCCATGATTACCACGTTTATCACCACCCAGATTGGGCGGTTGAACTACGACCAGTCGAATGTCTGGGTGACGAATCTGCGCTCTGAACTGGAGCAGTATCTGCGCTATCAGGCGATTCCACGCACCGGCCTTCAGGTGCTTGAGGTCTTCATCCAGGAGCCAGAGGGCCAGGCGGAGTCGGACAAGCGGCAACTGAAACTGTATCAGGTTGTTACAGAGATCAAGTCGCGCGCGAAGGTAGATGCGGCGAAGAACGAGGGCCGCGTGGCGACTGCGGCGGCGATGAAGGATCAGGGCGCGCTGCTCGGCGTCAACCCATTCCTCATCAAGCTGATGGAGACACCGCAGGGTGTCGACATCATCAAGGCGGATCTCGACTTGCGGAAGATGGCGATTGCCGCTGGCATGATCTCGGCCGCCAATGGCACTGTGCTGCCCCCCAACCCACAGCAACTGCGCGGCTCCACGTACCAGGAGAATCCAGCGAGCGCAGGCCCAGGCGCGCTTGGATCGCCCCCCACATCAGGCGGCTATGGCTCTGGCGGCTATGGCTCTGGCGGCTATGGCTCTGGCGGCTATACCGCTGGCGGCTACTCGCAGCCCGGATTCTCCGGAAATGACCCCGGTGGCGCGCCCAGTGGCGCCTGGCGCTCTACGCCGGACTTTCCATCGGGCGCGGGGCCGAGTTACCCGCCGACGTATACGCCCGATCCTATCTCTGGGCGATTCCGTGATGCGCCGCCGACGCCACAGCCTGGTCCCACTCCTCCCCAGGACAACGCACGCCTTGCGGAAGAAGGCGCGCTCTTGCGTGCGAAGTACACCGTCCAGGACACGGATGCCGTCTTTGCGGACGCGCAGGACATCAGCGTGCATGGACACGAGTTCACGGTGTTCGCTGGCGCTACGGCCACCATCACCATTGATGCGCCTCCCGGATTCCCGACGGTAGCGCCAGTGGTCTGGGTCAAGTGGCCAGGGGAAAAGTCCATCAAGTACCGGGGTGACGCCATCCGGGACTGGACATCCGCGACGCATCTGGTCGCTGTGGTGGATGAAATCCTTCAGGTGCCACGGGCGTAACGGGCGTACTGTGCGCGCCGCCTGGGTAGGTGGCGCATGCGCCATGGCTGAGACCAGAGACGAGATGCCGGTGACGCATTGACGTGAAGTGGCAAGCGGGCAGACATCGGCGCCGACGTGTGGGGATGGAGACAAAGGACGCACGCGCCTCGCGAGCGCGTGTGTCCAGACAGTAGGGGGGAGCGACACGACATGGTCACAGACAGTCCGTACATCTTTGTGTCGCAACGCTCCTTTGCGCGCGTTGATTTTGAACCCATTCCCCCCAGGCATGGAGTACGGACAGAGACCGTTGCGGGTCATCACGCCATCTGGGCAGCCACGATACCGTTCATTCCCGCGTTCGCGTTGGTGGATCAGGAAGCGTCTGCGTTTGGGCTCGATGCGAGCAAGCGCGTCCAGTGGATGCTCAACAGACAGATGCGCTTCCTCTACGATCTGGCCCAAATCACCAACCATCAGTCAACCTTCGAACTGCGCTTTACGGCCCACCCGCGTGCTGGCGCTGAGCCAGAGGTTGGCATCGCGCTCCTGGGCAAGTCATTCGCGGGCGATCCCCAGACCGCGCGACAAGTCGCGGCGGCGCAGTGGGAGCGGGTGCGCGCGCTGTTTCCCTCTGAAGCGCCGTACTACTATCCACTCGAGCCCGTCGTCGAGGGTGGGGATGCGCGCACACCGCCATCCAGAGAAGCGGATGGGTTCGCGCACTGGTTCGCGCCCATCAGCGATGCGCAACTTGACTCTGGCGCAGCCGACATCCTGGAGTTGCGCAAGTTCGAGGATTGGCCAGTCGTGCGCTTCATGGGGCAGTCGCATCTCGACCTGGACTATATTCCCCATGCCTTTGTTCCCCCGATTGAATACACCGGCATGGTGCGCCTGCTCGACACGCTCATCCGGCAAGATGAACCAGCCTACTTCGCCATCACGTTGCGGCCAACGCGCTTGTTTCCCCGTGAAGAAGTCCAGCTCAGTCGGCTCGCGGACTGGTATGCACTGGCAGCCAATGGGGATATCATCAACCTCAACCCGGTGATCGTGGAACAGCGTAAGGCTGGCATCGGCGAATATGACGCCTATTTCCGCCAACGCGCTGAGCGCGGCCGTCAGATCTACACCATGCTCTCGCGCGAACGCCAGGCGTTGATGCTCATCCACATACGAGTGGTTGGGGCTCCCGCCGCACTCCCCGGACTGATCGAGACACTGGGATCGGAGCTGGTCGTCAATAGCGGCGCCACCTATCCGTCCAAGTACGAGGTGCTGGCGCCGCACACCGCGCAGGAGAAGGAGTGGGCCAGATTCAACGCGCGCTGGCTCGAAATGGAGCGCTGGCGCGAGAGCCCACAGTTAGAGCGCGCCCCCGACCTCCAGCGCTTGCGATTCTTTGTCGGTGTCCCTGAGGCCATCGCGGCGTTCAGGCTGCCCACGGCGCCGCCGAACTCGACATTGCGCTTTCCGGTACGCGACGAGCCATTCGCAGTCGCCCCGATGAGCGCGCCCGCGCCAGACGACCTGACTGGATTGGGCCAACTGACTGACAATGGCAAGCTGCTGCCAGCGGGGTTCCGCCTGCCGCGTGCCGCGCTCGCTCGCGGGGTGGCGCTGGTTGGCGCCGACTCGGCCTTTCGTGGAGAGCTTCTGGCCGCGCTCGCGGCGAGCCTGGCGTCTGCGGCAGGTCCGTTGGTCATCATTGGGCCTGCGCAGGCGCCATCCATGCGCGCTGTGCTCGATGCGCTCCAGGGAACTGAGCGTCCCGCGCAGGTCACCCCTATCGCCCCGCTCCCATTCCTCTGTCCGCCGCCCGGAGCGACGCTTGTGGATTGGGCTGACGTGACCTCGCGGCTCATCACGCTGGCATTCGATGTTCCGTCGGCGTACAGCCCGCTGGCGCGCATGGCGCTGCGTCAGGCCTTTGCCGATGAGAACGTCAGCCGATGGCCAGAGACCGATGGACTCATCGAGCGGATCGAGGCCGTATTCGCGGAGCAGAGCGCGGATCACGACGCCGTGGTCGCGGGCCGCCGAGTCGTCATGGGGCTGCGCGAGCTTGCGCTGGATCAGACTCCTCACGCGACGTTTCGACAGCTCTCGATCCAGTCCAGTCCGCTCGCACTCACGCTGCCGCACAGGGCGATCGCCGAGGGCGTCATCCTTGCCGTTGGCATGGCTATCGTCAATGTCAGCTCGTTGCTCGCGAGTTCGTCGAGCGCCGCGTCGGCGCCGAAGGCTACCCTCATGTTGCTCGATCTCCCCGCGTCGCGTGGCGCTGAGCGCCTGATGACCGCCTATACGCAAACGATTGGCCCGCTGCTCGCCCAGTCTCGCGCCGCAGATGTGGCGCTCATTCTCGCGACTGGCCAACCACAGCTCGTGAGCCATCTGGTAGCGGATGCCTCCGTGTTAGCAGCCACCAGCCTTGCTGACAGCGCGGCGCTGTCAGAGTGGGCTCGCCGGTTGTTTCTGAGCCAGCGGGAGGAGGCGCGCTTCCGCATACTCCGCGAAGACGAGGCCATCTGGCGTCGAGATGGCGCCACCGTGCTCGTGCGACGCGCGCTCCCCACACGAGCGCCGTTGCCCGATCCGGCGAGAGGAGGAGCGCAGTGAGCGAATCGGCGGAGCGACTCCCGGGGTCAGGAAACGTGGCGGCTACGGCGGTATCGGGGCTGGTCATCTTGCCCGTCTGCCGCGACTGCAAGCGCCGCGCGACACCGCAGCTGGTCATGCATGAGGTTGCTCAGGGCGTCGCGGTCTGCGAAGATTGCTTGCGTCGTCGCCACCAGGTCGAGCAACAGCGCCAGGCTGCGCTGCCCGCGCGTAAGGCGCGCCCGGCCAAACTCGCGCGTCCTCCCGCGCCACCCAGGTCACTCTATGCATTCCTTGAGCTGCCACTGGACGCCACGCAGGAAGAGTTGAACGCCGCCGTACGCGCCAAAATGCAGTACTGGACAGAGCGGCAATCTGGCGGGGACCGCGATGCCGCTCAGCAGAACCTCGCGCGCTCGCGTGAGGCGCGGGCCGCCTTTCGCACCGATGCGACGCGACGCGCATACGATCAGCAGCTGCGTGAGGAGGTGCGGGCTGAGCGCGCCGCGCTCGCTACCACCCGCATTCGCCCACTGGAAGATTGGCCCGGGCGGCAGGTGAGCAGCTTTAAAGACCTCATCGCCGCCTGCGAATCGAGCGTCGCGGGGTGGCAAGTCGGTGAGCGACTGCTCACGAACCAGCAGTTGCTGTTCTGGGCGCGCTTCGCACTGGGGGATGAAGACATCGTGGCCACCATCGAGGCGGCGATGGTGGAGAACGGTGAACCGGCCTTCCGGCGATTGAATCATCTCCTGTACCAGCTCGATCCAGATCGGCCATTCCGCTTTTTTCCACGCACTGATACATTCAGCCTGCCATCGAAAGACACCAGCGTCGCCACGAGCGATCAGTTGGTGGCATTCGCTGACAAGCACTGGGATCTGTTCACTCAGCATCTGTATCAGGGCGAACTCCTCGTCTGGCTGAGCGCGCACGCTGGCTATGTCAACTATCGTGGCCAGAACTACGACTCTCCGCAGGCGTTCTTTGATGCGGTGTGCCGACCCTTCGGCGGGACCGCCTATGCGGGCGTCGGAACCGAGGCGCTGCTGGAGGCGCTGGATGAGCGGCTGGCCAGACCCACGTTGCGCTTCACAATTGATGGCGAGGAATCAGGGTTGAACCTTGGCCCGTGGGATGGTGAGCTCGAACACAAGCCGCTGACCATCAAGGTCGAGAACACCACGCGCGGGTACATCGCCTGCAAGCTGCGCCTGACGCGGCGAGAAGACGACGCCGTGGCTCCGTATCCGTGGCTGAGTTTCCGGTCACTGCCGCATATGCGGGCGCCGCAAGACCAGACGCCTCAACGCAGCGCGCTCCCTGCTGGGGCCGTTGAAGACGTCTGCGTGCTCACTGGCAAGCAGACGAAAACATTCACCCTCTATCTGGGGCATCTGGGCAGTTTGCCCTGGGGCGCGTCGTACACCGAGGTCGTCAATGTCCAGCGCTTTCTGTCATCTCCGCGTACGCCAGACACGCCGACCATGCAGTATCCGATCACGCTGAGGCTGATGCGCTATCACCAGGGGTACCGCCTCAAGCTGTGGTGGAGTGGATTGCGTGGCAATCTCCCTGGTATCGCGCTGAACGCGGGCATGGCCTTTGTGCTGAGCGCGCTCATCCTCTGGGCGGGGACGGCGCTGGCTCCTGACGCTCACTGGGGGCTGTTCGCGCCGACGAGTGACTACGCCAGCGGCGCGCCGTGGCCCGGCATCCTCGATGTCGGCCTGACCATTGCGCTGCGCCCCTGGTTTCTCATGATCGCGGCGCTGGGGTGGTATCTGCCTGTCATCATCACCGTATTCGCTGGATTGGTCGGATTCTCCGTTGGCCTGGGTCAACGCCATCGGAAGTATGGCCGCGTAGAAGACGTGAGCGCCCACCGCAAGGCCGCCACGATACTGATGCTGTTGTTGTGGTTGCTGGCAGGCGCGGTGCTGCTAGCCAACCTCTCGCCAGAGTCGCTGGGTTCGCTTGCCGAAAACCTCGCTGGAGTCCCTTCCCTTCTGAACTCCCTGATCTTCTTTACTGGCGAGCCAGTCGTGAACGGATGCGGGTATGCGCTGGCCGTTGTGCTGCCAGGCGTCGCAGGATACCTCCTGCTGCGTGGAGTGGGCGCTCTCCGTGGGCGGCTGTATGACCGAGCCGCTCGGCGCTGGAACGCGCTCCTCAATCCAGATGGCAAGGCGTAGGAGGAAATCGTGGCTGACACACTGGTTGACTTTTACGAGTTCCTCGGAGTCGGTTCAACCGCCGATCTGAGCGCCATCCTGGCGGCAATCCAGTCATCGCGCGATCGCGTGCGGGACGAAATGAAATATCCTGATCGCCACATTTGGGCGAGCGCCATGTTGACGCAACTGGATCGCGCCGCGGCGGCCTTTGCGACCGATGATTCGCGCCAGAGGTACGACGCCGCGCTGCGTGAGCAGCGTGCGATAGCGAGCCAGCACGGAGACGACGAGGACGACGAGGACGATGACCTCCTGCTGATTGATCCTCCGTATGTCTTTGCGACTGGTGATACCGACCTTGCCTATACGGTCCCCGCGCTGGCGCGCAAGCTCGATGCTGACCCCGAGCGCGGCCTGAAGGCCATTCGCGATGGCTCTGTCCAGGCCATGCTGCGCTATGTCGGCTATTCGCGCCCGAACCGCAAGCGCTTCGATGCGCTCGCTGATGCCATTGATCGCTTGCAGCGGGCGATCCCGATAGAGCGCAATGCGCAACTGCTCGAACAGGTAATCATCCTCTGTGACGCCAGCATCGAACAGCCAGAATTGCTCGTCAACGAGGATCTGGCGTCTGGAACCCGGTGCGAGATTGCCACACTCCGCGCGCGACCAGATCACGATACGACCTGTACTCTGGCGCTCCAGCATGGTGGACCACGTGGGTACCTCTTTGGCATGGCATGGGTCGAGGACACATGGGGCGTCATCGCTTCCCCTACAGCGGTGAGCGCCACCGTGAAGGGCGCCAAGCGTCAGGTGGTAGCGCTGGACATGGGTTTGGGCCGTCTCTTCCAGGTGAACCTCAAGCTCCCATCCGCGCAGTTGCTGAAGTTGTCTCGTCCAGGACGCCACGACTTGCATGTAGCGGTGTTGTTGCAACCAGGAACGGAGCACGAGCGACTGGTACACATCGTGGCGCCCGTTGAGCTTGTCGCCATCCCGGGCAAGGCAGCCTTTGAGCCAGCGCAGGCCAGGACGCCGATGGTCTTTCGTGGCAATCGTGTGACCGTGCATGCAGCCCTGCAAAATAAGGGCGATCTGCCGTTGCAGGCAGTCTTCGCGCAGAGTTCCGCGCCGGACACGACAGCGAGTCCGCGGACCCTCGCCGACACCGGACAGGTTGACGTGGAGATCAACACCGCTGCTATGCCCTTCGGCTCACGTTTCGAGCGACGTGTGACCTATCGCGCCAGCGGCGATCATCCCGAGGCTACCTGCGAGATCGTTGGGGAGATCCTGCCCACCGCATTCCAGCAGCTATTTCGCCAGCGCTCCGTGTGGAAACGAGTGGCCCTGGCGGGCGGCGTCGGGCTGAGCGCCTTGTTCCTCGGCCTGCTCACATTGACGCTTGGATTCGGTATCTTGCTGTGGATCGTGTGGGTCGCGCTGATTGCGGGGGCATCCGCCGGGGCAGCATGGTGGATTGCGCCGCGCGTCGCTGGACACATGCGCGCCTCGGGGGTCGAGGTCAAGTATGCGACGGTCTTTCCGCAACGAGCGCTGCTCCTGACGGCGGGCGGCGTCGGCGCGGTCGTTGCACTACTCGCGATGATCCCTCCCTTCGCTGTCGGCACGAAGCTGACGCTCGTCATGTCGCTGCTGTTACTCATCGGCGCCGCGTGGGGATTCTTTCTCGAAGCGGTCAGCGACAAGCCGCTCTCAGCCGGTACGGCCAGCGCCGCGCGGGCATCGAGCAATGCGCTCGTCAATCGGCTGCGGCTGGC
>JAICVT010000165.1 GCA_025935235.1 Ktedonobacterales bacterium
CGCAGCGCGCGCGCATTGGCGGAGAACATCAGCTTGGTCTCGGTGGCGTTGGGCAGCACGCTACGCGCCGCCTCGCGCGCCATCTTCATGCGCGCCGTGCGCCCCAGGTCGGGATGCTCCGCCTGCACCTTGGCCGCCAGCTTCTCCACCAGCCCCTTATACGCCTCGTGCGTCTGCTCGATGGCCGCCAGCCAGCTCGCGTGCAGTTCCGGATCGCTGGCGATGATGCCCGGCTCGACAAAGTCGGCGGTGGACTCGTCTACGTAGCGCTGAGAAAGTTGCGAAATTCCCGTGCCAGCGCGATGTCGCACCAGCTCATGCGTGAAGCTGCGCGAGACGCCGGTGATGAGCAGATCCCACACGGCATGCTCCAGCACCGAGCCATGCCCTTGCCCGACCAGATTACCGATGTAGGAGGCGTTGGTCTTGCGGAACTGCTTCGAGCCCAGCGACATATAACAGACTCTGCCCGCCAGCTCCACGATCAGTTCAGAGCCGCGCTCGGAGTCCGTCTCCCACTCCGTCTCGTGGTCTGCCAGGAAGCGCTGTACCGCCTCCTGATCAATAGTCTGGCGACCAACGATGTATATCTCAGGCTCGGTGATTATCCGCATGCGGGCGCGTCTCCCTTCCGGCGGCCCGTCACGCTGGCGGGCAGGCGCCCGTATCGTACCATCCCGCGCGGGGAGACGCTAGCAGCGGACACACAGCAGCGGCGGTCGCGCGACGAGCGCCGAACGACCGCACGCTGCTCACTTCACGGCAGGTGGCGTTACGGCAGGCGAGGCGTGTCTTCGTCCCCCAGCGAGGGGCCCTCGTCAATCACGTCAACTCCGCGCGCCTCGCCAACATGCGAGCGATCCACCACCGTGCGGCCGTGGGCCTCGATGTCGGGTCGCTCCGCATCGGTCACGACATCGCGCCCATGCGTCGCGCCCGCGCGGGTGACATCCTCCACCTCGCGGCCACGGGTCTCGGCCTCGTCTGATTCGTGCTCGTTCTCGGCCAGCGGCCGCTCATCCATCGGACTGAACGCATGCAGATCGTCATCTCTGCCGGCTCGATCAGCGCCATCTGTTCGCATGGTCCATCACGCTTCCTTTCCGCGCGGCGCCTGGTCGGCCAGGATGCCCTTCATCGGCCCACCGGCGCCGCTTCAGCCTGATCTGGGGGCTGCAGCATCATCCCAGCATCTTTGAGGCCAGCGAGGCGGCGCTCGGCGCAGCGTAGCTCAGCGCGGCTCAGCGCGGCGGACCGCTGTTGAGCGCCCCCAGCGCGTCCATCGCCAGAGCGGCAGCGACGATGGCGGCGGTCTCCGCGCGCAAGATGCGCGGGCCGAGCGTCACCGGCAGCGCGCCCGCCGCCCGCGCCCGCTCCACCTCGCGCGCCGAGAATCCGCCCTCTGGGCCGATGTAGAGCCAGATGTCGGGCTGCGCCTCACCCGCACGGAGCGCCGCCGCCTCAGCCCGCAGAGTCGCCGTGAGCGAAGCGGCGGCTTCCTCCTCCCACGGGATCACGCGGATGGCGTTGGCGGGCGCGGCGTCCAGCGCCTCCTCCAACGCGCAGGGAACGGCCAGCTCCGGCAGCCATGCGCCGCCGCACTGCTCCAGCGCCTCCGCTACGATGCGCTCGTAGCGCCGTCGCCGGGCCGCGCCAAACTCCTCGGTCGCCGCCACCGCGCGCTCCGTCACCAGCGGCTGAAAGGTCGCTACGCCCAGCTCCGTTCCCTTCTGCAGCGCCCACTCGAAGCGCGCCGCCTTCAGCAGCCCCAGGCAGAGCGTCAGCCGCACGGCGGGCTGCGGCAGCCCCTCCTGCCGTTCGCCCACGCGCGCGGTCACCTCACGCCGCGCCACGCGCACGATCTCAGCGGGATATTCGCTGCCCGCGCCATCCAGCAGGCGCAGCGTCGCGCCGGAGCCGAGCCGCAGCACATCGCGCGCCTGATGCGCTATCTCGTCTGGCAGTGTCAGCTCCGCTCCGGGAACCAGCGCCACGCCGCTGAGCAGGAAACGACCCGCTGGCATCGGAGACCGCCTCTCTCGCCGCGCCGCGCCCCATCCGGCGGAGCGAGCCGTCCGTCAGTCTATCGCAGCAGCGGCCATGCGCGCCAGAGATGGTTCACGGATTGTCGCGTCGCGCCCAGATGTCATACCCTGCCAGCAGCGAAAGACTGTCGGCAGCATTGGCACTGGAGGCAAGAGCAACGCCATGACAGATACGTTCAAGGCGCTCATCCTGAACGAGCGCGATGGCCAGGTTACCTCATCTATCGAGCAGATCGGGCGCGACCGGCTCCCAGAGGGCGATGTGCTGGTGCGCGTGGCCTATTCTGGACTCAACTACAAGGATGGCCTGGCGCTGGCCGGGCAGAACAAAGTCGTGCGCTTCTACCCGATGGTTCCCGGCATAGATTTCTCTGGCACGGTGGAGGAGTCGTCGTCGGAGCAGTTCAAGCCGGGCGATCAGGTCGTGCTGACGGGCTGGGGCGTCGGCGAGCGCCACTGGGGCGGCTACGCCCAGTATGCGCGCGTCAAGAGCGACTGGCTCGTGCCGCTGCACGCCGACATTGACCTCAAGCAGGCGATGGCCATCGGCACGGCGGGCGTCACCGCCATGCTGGCCATCATCACGCTGGAGGAACACGGCATGCGGCCCGATGGGCATGAGGCGCTGGTGACAGGGGCATCGGGCGGCGTCGGCAGCCTGGCGGTGGCGATGCTGGCGCGGCTGGGCTATCAGGTGGTCGCCGAGACGGGCAAGCCCGAAATGAGCGACTATCTCAAGTCGCTCGGCGCGCACGAGATCCTGGATCGCGCGGCGCTGGCGCCCAGCGGCGGCCCGCTCGGCTCGGCGCGCTGGGGCGGCGTGGTGGATACCGTCGGCGGCGAGATGCTGGCGGGCGCGCTGCGCACGCTGGCTTACGGCGCAAGCGTGGCATCCTGTGGCAACGCTGGCGGCTTCACGGTCAACACCACCGTGCTGCCGTTCATCCTGCGCGGCAATAACGTGCTGGGCATAGACTCGCTGCCCGTGCCGCAAGCGCGCCGCATCGCCATCTGGGACCGCATCGCGACTGACCTGCCGCGCAGCGCCATCGAGCGGACGATGGAGGTCATCCCGCTGGAGCAGGCGCGCTCAAAAGCCGATCAGATCCTCGCGGCGCGCACCACCGGCCACATCGTGGTAGACGTGAACGCCTGAGGCCCCCATCCCCTCCCCCGCCAAGGCGGGAGAGGGGAGCCGCGCTGGGCGCCACTCACAGCGGCTTATAGGGGAAAGCGGAGCGCTCGACCGGGACAGCGGGCTTGGTCGGCTCGACCGGCTCGACCGGCTCGATCAGATAGATCCACATCAGCGCGACGCCGCCGACCACCATCAAGGTCAGCAGCACCCCGGCCACGGTCAACGCTGTCAGCCCAAAGCGGTTGAACTCTTGCGGAAACAGGCCAACCACGGCGGTCAGCGTGAAGAGAATCAGCTCCATAATCCGCGTGAGCGCTCCGACGCGGGAAGGCATAGCGCTCTTCTGGAGGCTCCCCAGCATCAGCACGGTCTCGATGACCCCTACGGCGCTCGTGACCACGAACGCCACGCGCCAGATCGCCGTCGCCTGAATGGCCAACATTGCCAGCAGACTCATCGTGCCAGGCAGCAAGAAGTAGAGCGAGATGTTGACGATCATGCGACGCCGCTCGGCCTTGCCGCTCCACTCCTGATACTTCGTTTGCAGGACGATCAGCCAGAACCCCAGCAGCGTAAAACACACCTGCGAGACCGTCTGGTAGAACGTCTCCAACTGCGCGGCCATGTTCTGCTCCCCTCCTCCACCTCCCAGGCCAGCGCGAGCGATGGGACGTGGTAGAACCAGCGGTGAACCATCCCCTTGGCACGCCGCGATTCTACCACATGGCGCCTGGAGTCCGTAGAGGCGGATGAGAGCCTGCCATCAGCGCGCTGCGCGGCGGCCGATCAGCGTCACCCAGTCGTTCTCCACGATCTCGCGGATGTCTGACAGGCCAGCGGCCACCAGCGCGCCGATAGCCTCAGCGCGTCGCTCCTCGATGATGCCGCTGGCGATCAGCGCGCCACCGGGGCGCGTGGCCCGCAGCAGCGCGGGCGCGAGCTGGGTGACGACACGCGCGATGATGTTGGCCAGCACCAGGTCAAACGTCCCGATCTCGGCGCCCAGGAACGCGATCCCCGGCGGCAGCGGGAAGTATGGCTCGCCATCGGCGCCTTCCAGCGTGGCGACGCGCGCATCAACGCGCTCGGCCAGCCCGTTCAGCCGCGCGTTCTCGATGGTCGCCTCGACCGCCACGCCGCTCACGTCAATCGCCAGCGCGCTGGCCGCTCCCAGCTTCAGCGCGGCCAGCGAGAGGATGCCTGAGCCGCAGCCGACATCTAGCACGCGGTCGCCGGTGCGCGTGGCCTCCTCGACCAGCCGCACGCAGTTGCGCGTGGTGGGATGTAGCCCCGTGCCAAACGCCATGCCGGGGTCCAGTTCGATCACCACCTGATCGCCGGTCGGCGCGTACTCGCGCCACGACGGCCTCACCACCACGCGCTCGCCGAGCCGCAGCGGATGGTAGTACTCCTTCCAGGCGTTGGCCCAGTCTTCCTCCGCCACACGCTTCGATCCCAGCTCGCCAATCGCCTCCGGCGCGATCTGCCGCAGCCGCCACAGCCCCTCCTCGATGCGCGCGCGCGTCTGCTCGGCGTCGGCGTCATCGGGAATCCACACGCGGCAGGTCACAGGGGCGCCGGGAATCGGCGTGTGCTCCTGGCCATCATCGCGCAGCTCGAACGGCTCTTCGATGGCCACCCCGCCCTGCGTATAGCGGCTGATGACCTCCGTAATGGATTCAATCGTCTCTGGATCGGCGGTGACGCTCAGTTCAAGCCAGTACGCGGGCATCGTGCGCTCTCTCCCGTTGCTGCTTCGCGGCCCTGCGGCCTCGCTCTCATCTTCCTCCACCCGCTGGCAGAGCCGACACAGTTTCGCCCAGTTTCGCCCACGCCGCCGCCGCGCGTCAACTTCACAGCGTCGGCAGGTCGCTCTACCCGGCGCCTTTGACGCGCCAGCGCCTCGCGCCGTATTGTGCTGTGTGGAGATGGCGAGCGAATTGCGCGCAGGATACAACAGGTACACGCGAGATACACGCGCGGGCGGCAAAGGGGCAAGAGCATGGCGCAGGATGTAGCGCGAGACGAGGCGTTGGAGCAGTTGCGCGCCGGGCAGGAGGCGCTGGCGCAGGGACGCATCGAGCGTGCGACGCAGGCGCTCGGGCAGGCGGAGACAGCTTTCAACCAACTGGAAGATTCGGAGCGCGCGGGCGACGCGCGCATCGCCCTGGCGGAGGCCCAGCGGCAGAACGGCGCCACTGATCGCGCCGCCGCCAGCTACGAGCGCGCCATCGAGCTGTACAAGCAGGCCAGCGCCACCAAGCGCGAGGCCGCCGCGACCCTGGCGCTCGGCCACATCGAGCGCCAGCGTGGGCGCATTGACACCGCCTGGCAGCACTATTTTCTCGCGCTGCGCCTCTTCGAGAAGGAGCATGACGCGCGCGGCCAGGCCAACGCTTCGCTGGCGCTGGGGCATATCGAGCGGCAACGCGGACGCTATGCGCGCGCGGCGGAGTATTACGGCAAGGCGCGCTCGCTGGCCCACGACGCGCATGACCGCGTGGCCGAGGCCGACGCCGCACGCGGCGAGGGCGAGATGCTGACGGCCAACAGCAGCTATTCCCCCGCTGAATCCGCCTTGCAGCGCGCGCTGACCCTCTATCAGCAGACACGCGACCAGTTTGGCGAGGTGGATACGCTCAACAGCCTGGGACGTCTCCAGATGGACAGCGGCGCAATCGAGGCCGCCGCGACCAGCTATGGTCAGGCTATCGCACAGGCTAGCCCAGTCGAATATGAGCTGGGCGAGGCTGATGGCGCGCTGGGGCTGGCCGAGATCGCGATCAAGACCGGGCGGCTCGATCAGGCGTTGGCGAGCGCCATGAAGGCCGGCTCGACCTACGGCGAGAATAGCAGCGCGCTGGGCGGCGCCGAGGTCAACCGCGTGCTCGGCGAGATCAACATGCGGCGAGGCCAACTGCTCCAGGCCAACACCAGCTTCGAGCGCGCCATGCGTGCCTTCCGCACGCTGCGCGCACAGGTTCCCTACACCCGCGCCATGCTTGGCGCGGCGGAGTCGAATCGGCGGCGCGGTTCGACAAGCAAAGCCGAGGACTTCTTCACCGAGGCGCAGACGCTCGCGGGCGAGGTCACGCAGCCCATGCTGGAGGGCGAGGCGCTGCTTGGGCTGGGCCGCATCGCGCGTGTACGCGGCCGCACTGAGATCGCCGAGCCACTGCTGACCCAGGCCAGGAAGCGCTTCGACGCGCACAAAGACCACTCCCAGCTCGCGCACATCTCGCTGGAGCAGGCGCGGCTGGCGCTGACCGGCGGCCGCCTGGACGAGGCGATCCACTTGACCCAGCAGACCATCCGGCAAGCGCGCAAGGCAAGCGCCTCAACCGGCGAGCGCAGCCCCGAAGCGATGGCCAACGCCCTCTGGGCGTCCATCTCGATGACGCTGGGGCAGACAGGCCAGGCGCGCGCCCACGCACACGAAGCCTCGCATCTGGCCGAGGAAGAGGCCGACGAACAGGCGCAGGTCGAGGCGTGCCTGGTCGCGGCGGAGGTCGAGCTGCTCTCAGAGAACCTGCAATCCGCCGTCAACGCCTATCACCACGCGCAGACCGTCGCACAGGCGCACGAGGCAACCGTCGCCGACGCAAGCGCCAGTGTCGGGCTGGGGCGCATCATGCTGCGCCGCGAGCTGTGGGAAGAGGCCGCCACGACGCTAAATGAGGCGCTGCCGCGCTTGCGGGCGGCTGAGGATGTGGCGGCCCAGGCGCTGGCGCTGGTGAGCCTGGGCGAGGCGCGCCGCAACCTGGATGACGCAACGGGCGCGCTAGCCGCCTGCGAGCAAGCCGCTCGGCTGGCGCACGAGAGTGGGAATCCGCTGCTGGAGGCTGAGGCGCTGGCAGGCGAAGCGCGCGCGCTGCTGGTAGACCCAGAGCTGGAGGCGGCGGTCGGCAGGTATCAGCAGGCGCTGGCGCTGGTCGAGCGGGTTGGGCAGTCAGTCGCTGACCTGGGCGACCGCGCCGCCTTCTTCGATGGCTACGCCGCGCTCTACGCCGAAGCGGTCTTTGCCGCTGCCCGCGAGCGCTCGCAGGCGATCAGCCTGGAGGTCGCCACTTCCTTCGCAACGCGCGCCACCCGCCCCGGGCGCCACACAGCGGCGCAGCGCGTGCGCGAGTTCGCGCGCTCCATCCAGACCAGCGGACGCGACCTGGAGCCAGAGGAGCTGGAGCGCAACAAGCAGGTGGTGGCCCTGCTCGACGCCGCCCGCAAGGCGCTCGCGCGCTAGGCGTCCCACCAGCGGCATGCGCCGATCCCAGGCCGCCCAGGCGCGATTGATGCGATTTGTCGAGTTGACACGGATACCGCGCCGAGGCGGCTGGCGGTTGAAACCGCGCCTGGGAGGCCTGCGGCCGCCAAGTCCGCCTGCGCGGACCAGGAACCTCCCCAACCCGCGCAGGCGGGTTTCGCGGCGGCGCCAGCCGCCTCCCAGGCGCGACTTCAGTCGCCAGCGGCCAGCCGTACCCGCATCAATTCGTCAATCCGCATCAACCGCCAGCCTGCCGCGCTCAGCTCGCCTTCGCCCGCGGCGTCCGCGCGCGTGACGCTCTGCCCGCGCTGGCAGGCGCGCCCGTCGTCGCTGGAGTCGCACGAGCAGCTGGCGTTGCTGGCGCTGCGCCTGGCGCGCCACGCTCGGCCTTCGCTCTGGCGCGCCGGGCGGCGACATGGCCGCTGACGGGCGCGGGCGCGCGGCGCGGCGTCTCGCCCGCCTCGATGCCGATCAGGAAGCAATTGGGCTGCATAGAAGCATTGGGCGTCACACGTAATCGGGGTGGCAGCGTCACGGCAGGCGCGGCGGGCTTCGCGGCGGATCGGCGGCGGGCGGTGGCGTTGGTGGCGCGGGCAGCCTCGGCGCGATAGGCCTCGACCAGCGCCGGATGCGCCTCGCAGACCGTCGCGCGCCAGCCCGTGCGCTCGGCATAGCGCTCGACCGCGTGCGCGATCTTCTCGACCAGCGGGCGGCGCGGATCATCATCAAACCAGAGCAGACCTTCGGCAATCATGGTGGTGTTCCTGTGGTGGTTGTGTGGTGAAATGGGAGCAATCGAACGTGACGCTTCTAAAACATATGTTCTATATACGAGTGTACGATGCGGAACAGCAGGCCGTCAAGCCCCAATCTGTAAGCGATGGAGCCATGCGGGCGGCATAACAAGCCCCTCTCCCGCCGCAGCGGGGGTGGGGTTGGGGTGGGGGCATCCGCGTCAGTGCTTAGGCGGCCCGCCACCGGGGATCGGCGTCGCGTCGCCGCCTCCGCCTCCACCGCCATTCCCGCCGCCGTTGCCGCCACCAGGCGCGGGCGTCGGCGCAGCGGGCGCGCAGTAGTTCCACGGGTTCGTGTCGTCGTTCGTGAAGCACGGCGTGAAGTTTGTCCCGGTGCTGCCAATGTTGTTCGGCGGCAGCGCACCGGCAAGGAACCAATCGGTCGTTGTGATGTTGTTCGAGGTCCACTTGGCCTTCTGCAAGCCCGATGGCACAGGGAAGTCGCGCTTGGGCAGATTATCGCGCTGCTCCGCGTAGAGCATCGAGCGATACCAGGTCGGCGCCGCGCCGGTGATGCCGTCAATGCGATGCATCGGCGTGTGGTCGTTGTTGCCCGCCCACACTGCCATCGTATAGTCCATCGTGTAGCCCACGGTCCAGTCGTCGGTGAAGTCCTGCGCAGTGCCAGTCTTGACGGCGGCGGGCCAGGCATTCTTGCTGAAGCCGTGGTTAGCGTAGATCGAACTGCACTCTTTCGAGCCGATCGGCCCCTGGCGCGACGACGTGTAATAACCAGGTAGATCAGGGCTGGTGAGCGGATCGAGGTAGAGCGGCGAGCACAGACCAAACTCAGTGCGCGCGCCGTTGTCTTCCAGCACGTTGGTCGTCATATAGGTCGCCTGTGGCGAGAGCACCTGCACCGGACGCGGCTGCTGATAGGTGAAGAGCGTGTTGCCCAGGCTATCGGTGATGCGGTCTATCGCATGCAGCGGGATGAACTGGCCGTAGTTCGCCAGCACAGTGTACATCTGCGCCATGTCATAGGGCGTCACATCCAGCGTGCCCAGCACCGACGACAGGCCCCAGGTGCCCTCATAGTCGCCGGGATACAACCCCATACGGGTCGCATTGCGCTCCACGTCCGCGATGCCAGCATACTGCATCACCTTGATCGCCGGGATGTTGAGCGAGTTCTGCAAGGCGTCGCGCAGCGTGATCTCCCCGGAGAAGTGTGGCGTGCCGATGAAGAAGTCGAGCG
>JAICVT010000580.1 GCA_025935235.1 Ktedonobacterales bacterium
ACTGGGATGTGACTTCAACGCGCAGGCGCGGCATAGCGCCCTGCGCGACAGTATGTCCGCATGGCTGAGTTAACGACCATCGGTAATTATGTAGAGAAGCGGGCGCTGTTGAGCGGCGAGGTCATCAGCCCAGGCACTGGATGAGCGAGGCGTCGAGGCTGGCCAGCGTGGGGCGCCCGGCCAGCGTCATCGTCAGGGCCAGCTCGTCGCGCAGCAACTCCAGCGTGTGCTGAGCGCCCGCCGCGCCATCCGCCGCCAGGCCCCAGAGGATCGGCCTTCCGACGAAGACCGCTCGCGCGCCCAGCGCCAGCGCCTTCAGCGCGTCGGCGCCGCGCCGTACGCCACCATCCAGATAGACCTCGCAGCGCCCGGCCACCGCCGCCACGACCTCCGGCAGCGCCTCGATGGTCGGCATGACCCCGTCGAGTTGCCGCCCGCCGTGGTTCGAGACGACGATGCCCGCCACCCCCTGCGCCACCGCACGCGCGGCATCCTCCGCTGTCAGGATGCCTTTGAGCACGATCGGCAGCGACGTGATGGACTGGAGCCAGGCGATGTCATCCCAGGTGATGGCCGCCGCGTCGTCCTGCCCCTCATCGTCATCAGCAACCTCATCGGCTTCATCGGCTTCATCGGCGAAGTTGCCGGAGGGCGGCCAGTCGTAGCTGGCCTCGCTGCGGATGCTGCGCTCCTTGCGGCCCCAGCGCGGTGAGTCCACCGTCACCACCAGCGCGCGATAGCCGGCCGCCTCGGCGCGCCTCACCAGCCGCTCGGCCAGCGCATGGGTCTGCTGCGAGAAGTAGAGCTGGAACCAGAGCGGGCCACTTGCTGACTGCGCGACCTCCTCCAGCGGGCGGGTGGACTCCGTGCTGGCGATCATCAGCGCGTTCAGCGCGCCCGCCGCCTGGGCTGTGGCGCACTCGCCCTCGTCGCAGGCCGCGCCGTGGATGGCGGTTGGCGCGACGCCAATCGGCATGCTGACCTCCGCGCCAAGCAGCGTCGTACGCAGGTCGACGTCGCCGACGGAGGCTAGCGCGCGCGGACGCAGGCGGATGCGCTTGAAGGCGGCGCGGTTCTCGCGCAGCGTCACCTCGTCGTCGGCCCCGGCGCTGTAGTAGTCCCACACGGCGGAATGCAGCCGCGCGCGGGCGATGGCCTCATACTCGGCGATGGTGAGCGGGCGCACGATGGTAGCTTTCTAGCTGACTAGCTGGCGGCGTCAGCGCGGTAGGGGCGCAGACCGTCCCAGAGCAGCTCGACACACTGCTCGATGTTGAACGGCGGCTGGTTAGGCATGAAGAGCGTGAAGATGAAGTGATAGAACACCGGCCCGCCAATCATCTCCATCACCAGCGGTATATCAATGTCCGGGCGCAGCTCGCCACGATCGCGGGCGCGCTCGATCATGCCATACAGGCCCTCGTAATTCGAGCTCATCGCGCCGATGAAATAATCCTTCGGCCAGTCCGGACGCCCCGCCAGCTCGCCCAGCACGCGCAGCGCCACACGCTGCACGACCGGGTCATCGAGCAGGTCGCGCAGGAAGGCCATGAAGCGCACAATATCGGAGCGCAGATTGCCAGTGTCGAACGAGATAATGGGCGGCTTGACGGTGCGCAGTGCGTCCAGCGCTAGCGCATGTTTGTTGGGCCAGCGGCGATAGATGGTCGTCTTGCCAACGCCCGCTCGCGCCGCCACACCCTCGATACTCATCCCCTGGATGCCATCCTCGGCGATCAACTCCAGCGTGGCATCGAGAATCGCCTGATCCGCCTGGGCGCTGCGTGGACGCCCAGGCTTGCGTAGCTCGGTCTC
>JAICVT010000595.1 GCA_025935235.1 Ktedonobacterales bacterium
GCCTGAGCGGTGAGCATGCAGCGCCACAGCGCCCGCGACATCATCCACATGTCATCCAGGGAAGGACCAAGCGTATGACCGCGCGTCTCGAGCGCGTCGAGCCTCCATCCTATGCCGATCGTCGTTCGCATGCGCCCGCTGGTCTGGATACACGTGAACTGGAAGCAAAGCTGCGGCGCTCCATCGCTGGTGACGTGCGGTTCGACGACGGCAGCCGCGCGCTCTACGCCACCGACGCCTCGAACTATCGCCAGCCGCCGATCGGCGTCGTCCTGCCCCGGTCAACCGATGACGTGGTGGCGACCGTAGCGACCTGCCGCGAGTACGGCGCGCCGCTGCTGAGCCGTGGCGGCGGCACCAGCCTTGCCGGACAGTGCTGCAACGCGGCGGTGATTCTCGACTTCTCGCGCTACATGAATCGCGTCCTGGAGATCAATCCCGAGCGCAAGCTCGCACGCGTGCAACCGGGCGCCGTCCTGGATGACCTGCGTGCTGCCGCCGAGCGACATCATCTGACATTTGGCCCCGACCCGGCCACGCACAATCGCTGCACGCTCGGCGGCATGCTCGGCAATGACTCCTGCGGCGCGCACTCGGTCATGGCGGGCAAAACCGTTGATAACACCGATACCCTCGACGTCCTGACCTATGATGGCCTGCGCCTGACGGTCGGCGCGACACCCGACGACGAACTCGCGCGCATCATCGCGGGAGGCGGGCAGCGTGGCGCCATCTACCAGCGCCTGCGCGACCTGCGCGACCGGTACGGCGACCTCGTGCGCCAGCGCTTCCCCAAGATTCCCCGCCGCGTCTCGGGCTACAACCTCGACCAACTGCTCCCAGAGCAGGGCTTCTCCGTCGCGCGAGCGCTCGTCGGCACGGAAGGGACCTGTGTCACGCTGCTGGAGGCGACGCTCAACCTCGTCCACAGCCCGCCGCATCGCGTGCTGCTCACCCTCGGCTACCCCGACGTCTACAGCGCCTGCGACCATGTCATGGACTTGCTGGCGCATCATCCCATCGCGCTGGAGGGCTTCGACGAGCATCTGCTCGACGACCTGCGCCGCAAGTCGCTGGATGCGGCGAATGTGCGCCTGTTGCCTAACGGGCATGGCTGGCTGCTCGTGGAGTTTGGCGCCGATTCAGCCGACGAGGCGCGGGCAATGGCGCAGGGCGCGATGGACGCGCTCAAGCGCGGCGCCGCCGCGCCGGATATGCGCCTGATTGACGATCCACACCAGGCGCAGATGATCTGGAAGGTGCGCGAGTCTGGGCTGGGCGCAACGACCCGCATCCCCGGCGCGGCGCAGACCTGGCCCGGCTGGGAGGACTCCGCCGCGCCGCCGGAGCGCTTCGCCGACTACCTGCGCGACCTGCGCAAGATCATTGACCACTACGGTTATACCAGCGCCTTCTACGGCCACTTCGGGCAGGGCTGTCTGCACACGCGCATAGACTTCGACCTCATCACCAGCGAAGGGATCAAGCGCTACCGCTCGTTCATCGAAGAGGCGGCTGATCTGGTCATCAGCTATGGCGGCTGCCCCTCTGGCGAACACGGCGACGGCCAATCGCGCGCGGAGCTGCTGCCGAAGGTCTTTGGTTCGGAGCTGGTACGCGCGTTCGGCGAGTTCAAAGCCATCTGGGACCCCGACAACCACATGAA
>JAICVT010000408.1 GCA_025935235.1 Ktedonobacterales bacterium
CACGCGTATGGGTTACGCTGTGAGGGAACGCTGGGGAGGCTCGCGGCCTCGCCCGCGAAGACCCGAGCCAGGAGGAGGAGATTTGTGAGTACAGCCGTGTCGCGCGATGGAACACGTATCGGATACACCAGAGCGGGTCAGGGGCCAGCCGTCGTGCTGGTGGATGGCGCTCTGTGCTATCGCAACTTCGGCCCAATGGGCGAGCTATCCGCCCTGCTGGCCCCGCGCTTCACCGTCTACAGCTACGACCGCCGTGGGCGCGGCGAGAGCGGTGACACCGCGCCCTACGCGGTTGAGCGCGAGATCGAGGACATCGCCGCGCTGATCGCGGAAGCGGGCGGCTCGGCGTACGTCTACGGCACGTCGTCGGGCGCAGCGCTAGCGCTTCAGGCGGCCAGCATGCTGCCCGACATCGCGAAGCTCGCCGCCTTTGAAGCGCCGTATATCACCGATGCCACGCGCCCGCCCACCATCGAGAACTATCCAGAGCAGCTCGAGGCGGCGCTGGCGGAGAACCAGCGCGGCGACGCGGTGATCCTCTTCATGCGCTACGTCGGCGCGCCAGCCGAGCAGGCGGAGCAAATGCGCCAGACGCCGATGTTTCCGGCCTTCGAGGCCGTCGCGCCAACGCTGCTCTACGACGCCAGATGCGTCGAGAATCCCACCGATGGCGAATCGCTGCCGCCCGCGCTGGTTGCGCAGTTGGGCGGACTGAAGACGCCTGCGCTGATACTGGGTGGCGGCGCTAGCCCGGAGTGGATGCTCAACACGCAGCGCTCCATCGCCAGCGCCATCCCCGGCGCACAGTTCCGCGTCCTGGAGGGCCAGACGCACGAGTTGGCGGGTTCGGCGGTTGCGCCTGTCCTCATCGAGTACTTCGGTGAGTGAGGAGGGCTGAGGAGGAGGGCGTTCTATGCGCAAGGTAGTCCTGTACATGCGGATGACGCTGGATGGCTTTGTCTGCGGACCGAATGGCGAGCTGGACTGGATGTTCCGTGCGCCCACCGGGCCTGACCAAGAGGGGAAGCTGCTGGAGTTCCAGCGCGGGGTGGGAACATCGCTGCTCGGGCGCGAGGCGTACGTGCAGCAGGCGGCGTACTGGCCCAGACAGACAGGTGAGATGGCTGACCTCGTCAATGGGCGGCCCAAAGTCGTCTTCTCCCACACGCTGGAGACGGTGGAGTGGAGCAACGCGCGGCTGGCGACAGACCCTGCTGAGGAGATCGCGCGGCTCAAGCGGGAGCCAGGAGATAGCCCGATCTATGTGACAGGCGGGGCCACGCTGGCGCAGTCGCTCTCGCGCGCCGGGCTGATTGATGAGTATCGCGTCGTTATCTATCCGCTGGCGCTGGGGGCGGGCAAGCCGCTCTTCAAAGATCTCGCGGGCGAGATCGCGCTGAAGCTGGTCGGCGTGACGCCATACGAGTCCGGCGCGGTCGAACTGGTCTACGAGCGAGCCGACCGCGCCTGAGCAGCCTGCGGGGTCTGGGCCAGCTCCAGCCCCGCCGTGCGCCGCAGCAGCGCGGGTAGCTCGGCCAGGCCAGCCGGATCGCCGCGCAGCCGCCGCGCCGCGATATGGCGGTCGGGGCGGATGATGTAGAGCGTCCCATCGCTCGCGCCGTAGGCCGCCGCCAGCGCGCCAGCGCCATCAAGCAGATAGCCGACGCCTTCGGGCGCGGGCGACGTGGCGGGCCGCGGCGCGACAACATACAGGCTGACGGGCAGCCGCGCGGGCAGATTAGGAATGACGCTCGCCAGCGCCGCTCCGCCCGCGTCGGCGTCATCGCTGAAGGCGAAGACGACGAAGCTCTCGCCGAAGAGATCGAGCAGCGAGACAGGCGCGCCGTCCGCGTCGGCCACCACCAGCTCTGGCGCGAGCGAGCCGACCGCTGGCCCCCTGACTGGCCCGCGCTGACCGCCGCGCCCGGCTTGCGGCGCATCGTCCACGATGATCGGCGAGTGGCGATAGGTGTAGGGGTTCGACATGTGTCCGGCGTTGACGCGCTTGCGCATGGCGGGCAGCGGCAGGCTCAGCCGCAGAATGGCGTCGCGCCGCCAGCGCGCCGGGCCAGGGGTGGGGACCAGAAAGCGCATCGTGTCCGCCGTCAGCCGCAGATTCTCTTGCGCGGCGGGCTGCCGCTCGGCGTCATACGTCTCCAGCAGGGCATCGGGCGCGGCCCCGGCGCGCACCAGCGCCAGCTTCCAGACCAGATTCCACACATCCTGCACGCCGCTATTGAGGCCACGCCCGCCAAAGGGCGACATCAGGTGCGCCGCGTCACCCAGGAAGAAGACGCGTCCGTGCTTGAAGCGCTCCAGCATCCGCTGCTGGTAGGTATAGACGCTCTTCCAGACGACCTCATACGGTCGCTCGCCGACGGTGGCGACGATGCGCTGGTGGATGGCCTCCGGCGTCTGCACAGCGGCAAAGTCGTCATCCGCCGCGAGCTGATAGTCAATGCGGTAGATGCTGTCGGGCTGGGGATGCAGCAGCGCCGTGCGCCCCGGATTGAATGGCGGATCGAACCAGAACCAGCGCTCGCGCGGCGTCTCCAGTTGCATGCGGACGTCCAGGATCAGGAAGTGGCGCTCGCGCGATTCGCCGGGGAAGGGCAGCTTCAGCAGGTGGCGCGTCGCGCTGTGCGGCCCGTCGCAGGCCAGCGCATAGGGCGCCTGGAAACTCACCGGGCCGTCGGTGGTCTGCGCCTCCACCGTGACGCCCGCGTCATCCTGGCTGACGCCCGTCACCTTGTGGCGCCAGCGCACCGAGACCAGCGGCGTCGCGCAGAGCGCCTCGTATTGCAGCCGCTCGAGCGTGTTCTGCGGAAAGTTGACGAAACGCGGATAGCGGATGTTGGGGTCGGGCGGCGCGGAGAAGGTCTTGTACAGCTCGGTCGAGCGGAAGAAGACGCGCCCCGCCAGCAGCGTCATGCCCTGCTCGGCCATCTGCCGCCCGACCGGACTCCACGCCCCCAGGATCTCCAGCGCGTGGCGCTCCATGAAGATGGCGCGCGACCCCTCGACGCAAGGCCCCTCATCCTCATCCAGGATCAGCGCGGGGATGCCGTAGTGCGCCAGCCCCAGCGCGGCGGTCATCCCCACCGGCCCGGCGCCGATGATGAGGATCGGGTCGCGCCAGGCGGGATCAGGTGGCAGATCGGCGAGTGTGCGCGCGGTCATGTCTCGCGCCTCCAATACGTGGCCGCCAGGAACGCTAAGACACGAGCGACTTCCAGAGCGCAGCGTCGCGGCTCTCGGTCCAGATGCGCGGGCGCACGCCAGCGACATCGTCGTACATCCGCTGGACATTGAAGGGCAGGCAGTGCTTGAAGATGGCCCACGAGCCGAAGCGCGGGGTCAGCGCCGCCTCCGCCGCGTGGTAGGCCGCCGCGACATCCTCCTCGCGCTCCACCGAGGCCCGCACCGTGTCGCGCAGGATGGTCAGGTAGGCCTGCGTCTCGCTGATGGCCTGCTCCACCGCCGCGCCGCGCACCGCTGGCCCGCGCCCCGGCACGACCGTCTCGGCGCCCAGCGCGCGCACGTTGGCCAGCGTGGCGGGCCAATCGAGGATGTAGGCGTCGCCGCAGTAGGGCGCCGCGCTGGCCTCCACCAGATCGCCCGCGAAGAGCACACGCTCCTTTGGCAGCCAGACCGCCGTGTCGCCCTCGGTGTGGGCGCGGCCCAGCCAGCGCAGCTCCACCTCGCGCCCGCCCAGATCGAGCGTCATGGCGTCCGCATAGCTGATGTCAGGATGCGTCAG
>JAICVT010000528.1 GCA_025935235.1 Ktedonobacterales bacterium
AGGCGCGCGGGGAGAGCCTGTTCGTCCACCAGGGAGCGCGGTATGAAGGCGCGAGCCGCGCCGGGCGGCGGCGGTCTCGCAGTCTGCTGCGCATCTGCGGCGTGTCCGCGGAAGACACCCCATCTGGCATTATAACATGGCAGCCCTGACCATGCACACGCAAAACCAGCCAGTCGCTCATCCGTACCCAGCAGCGCGGCGCTCAAGGTCGTCTTCTTTCTGGGACGAGTGGCGCCCGCCTGGAGTCGCGGATCGTGCGTGCGTTGGCGCTGGTCACACCCTCCCAAACGGGAGGGGCGGTGATCGCTATCATTCAGATGCAGAGCGGCGTCACGCATCAGAAGACGCCAGCCGCCGCGACGTCGCGGCTCGTGACGCCTCGATCACGAGCGAGTTGTGAGCGGGTTCCGTATCAGGACGAGTGCGCCCGCCGGGCGCGGATCAACGTCGCGACAACCGCTGCCGCGCCTCCAGCGACCGCGAGCGCGGCCAGCGTCATGGGCATCCTCGTTGAGCGGCGCGGCGCCGGATGCGCGTTCGCGAGCGCTCGCTCTGGATAGTCTCCCGCTGCGACGCCCTGGCTTCCCTCGTCTTGCTCATCCAGCGCCATGCGCAACACCTCGGCGAGGCTCAACGCGCGGCGGTCAGTGGACTGCGCGATCTGCTCGCGGCAGCTAAATCCGTCCGCGATGATCAGTGTGTCCTTCGGCGCGGCGCGCACGGCCGGGAGCAGCCCCTGCTCGCCGCGCGCGACCGAGAGGTCGTAGTGGTTGGTCTCGAACCCGAATGCCCCCGCCATGCCGCAGCATCCAGCATTGAGCGACTGGACCTCTTCCAGCGTCGCGCGCAGGACGCGCTCCTCTGAGCCCATGCCCAGCACCGCCTGCTGGTGGCAATGTCCCTGGAGGATGGCGCGCCGCGGCAGTTTGGGCAGGTGGAAGTCAGGCGCGTAGCGCTCCAGGAACTCGCTGAGCAGATAGGTCTGCGTCTTGAGCCGCGTGGCGTTTTCGTCATCGGGGAAGAGGTTGGCCAGCTCATCGCGGAAGACAGAGGCGCAGCTTGGCTCCAGCACGACGATCGGCGTTCCCGCCGCGATCTCGTCTTGCAGGTCATCGAGGATGTCGCGCAGCAGACGCTTGGCCAGGTCAAGCATGCCGAAGTCGTAGAGCGGGCGCCCACAACAATGCGAGCCTCGTGGAACCTCAACCATAAAGCCTGCCGCTTCCAGCGTTTCGACCGCCGCGATGGTCGTCTCAGGATGGAAGTGGTTGTTGAAGGTATCCGGCCAGAGCAGCACACGGGCGCTGGCTGCGGCGCTCGGCGCGGGGGACGCATCACCCCCGCGCCGGGAACGCCTCCGCCACCAGCGCGTGAAGGTCTGTGGCGCGAAGCTGGGCATTGTGCGCGCCTGCGAGACGCCTGCCGCCATCTTGACGAGGCGGCTGAGTCCGGGCGCGTGAGAGACGGTGTTCACGAGGCGCGGGGCCAGCGACGCGGCGCGCGCCCACCAGTAGATCAGCCCCATCGTGTAGGCGCTGCGCGGGCGCAGGCGTCCAGCGTAGTAGTGGGACAGGAACTCGGCCTTGTAGGTCGCCATGTCCACGTTGACGGGACACTCGCCCTTGCAGCCTTTGCACGCCAGGCAGAGATCGAGCGCCTCGCGCACGGACTCATCGCGCCAGCCGTCCTGGATGACGTCGCCCTGGAGCATCTCGAAGAGCAGATGTGCGCGGCCACGGGTCGAGTGCATCTCCTCGCGCGTGACCATATAGCTGGGACACATGACGCCGCCCTCATGCCTGCGGCAGAGGCCGACGCCTACGCAGCGCAGCGTCGCGGCGCCCAGGCTGCCATGATCGTCGGGGAAGCGGAAGTGTGTCTGCGGTCGCGCGGGGCGGTAATCAGTTCCTAGCCGCAGGTTCTCGTCCATGCGATACGGCTGGACCATCTTGCCCGGATTCATGTGGTTGTCGGGGTCCCAGATGGCTTTGAACTCGCCGAACGCGCGTACCAGCTCCGAACCAAAGACCTTCGGCAGCAGCTCCGCGCGCGACTGGCCGTCGCCGTGTTCGCCAGAGGGGCAGCCGCCATAGCTGATGACCAGATCGGCCGCCTCTTCGATGAACGAGCGGTAGCGCTTGATCCCTTCGCTGGTGATGAGGTCGAAGTCTATGCGCGTGTGCAGGCAGCCCTGCCCGAAGTGGCCGTAGAAGGCGCTGGTATAGCCGTAGTGGTCAATGATCTTGCGCAGGTCGCGCAGGTAGTCGGCGAAGCGCTCCGGCGGCGCGGCGGAGTCCTCCCAGCCGGGCCAGGTCTGCGCCGCGCCGGGGATGCGGGTCGTTGCGCCCA
>JAICVT010000283.1 GCA_025935235.1 Ktedonobacterales bacterium
AGCTGGGCGTAGCGCCCACCGCGCGCCAGCAGCTCCTCATGCGCGCCCTCCTCCACGATGCGCCCGTGGTCCAGCACCAGGATGCGATCAGCGCGCTTGACCGTCGAGAGGCGGTGCGCGATCACCAGCGCCGTCCGATCTGAGAGCGCCTCATCCAGCCCCTCCTGGATCTGCGCCTCGGTCAGCGGGTCCACGCTGGCGGTCGCCTCATCCAGAATCAGGATCGCCGGACGCTGGAGCATCAGCCGGGCCAGGGCCACGAGCTGGCGCTGCCCCAGCGAGAGGCCGCGCCCCAGCTCGCCGACCTCGGTCTGCAGGCCGTTGGGCAGCGCCTCCAGCCAGTCGCCGCCGCCCACGTGGCGCGCCGCCTGCTCCACATCCGCGTCGCTGGCCTCGGGGCGCACGTAGCGGATATTCTCGGCGATCGTGCCGTTGAAGAGGAAGGGGAGCTGCGGCACCACGCCCAGGTGTCGCCGGTATTGCGTCAGGTCGAATGAGCGGATGTCGCGCCCGTCAATCAGCAGCCGCCCGGCCTGATACTCATAGAAGCGCGCCACCAGCTTGCCCAGCGTTGACTTGCCTGCGCCGGTATGCCCCACCAGCGCCACCGTCTGCCCGGCGGGGATGCGCAGGGAGAAGTCTGTCAGCACCGGCTCGGTGGGGACATAGGCGAAGCTCAGGCGGTCGAATGTGATCTCGCCGCGCACCGTCGGAACCGGCTCGTCGGCGGTCTGCTGCACGCGCGGCGTCGCATCCACCAGCGCGAAGACACGCTCAGCCGAGCCAAGCCCCTGCTGGAACTGACTCCAGAAGCTGGCGATGCCGGTCAGCGGGATGGTGAACAGCTCGATGGCCGAGACGAACAGGAACCATGAGCCAGGCGAGACATTGTGGCTGGCGACCTGCAAGCCGCCGAAGTAGATGATCGCCACGGTGCCTAGCCCGGCGATGGTGTTGAGCAGTGGGAAGATGGCGCTGAAGGTCAACCCCTGATGCAGATTGACCACATATGAGCGCTGGTTGACGGTCTTGAACTCACCATAGATCGACCGCTCCTGGCGGAAGCTCTTGGCGACCGAGATGCCGCTCATCGTCTCCTGCACCAGCGCGTTGACGCTGGCCAGCGCGCGGCGCGCCCGCTGCGTGGTGACGCGGGCGATGCGCCGGAAGGCCAGCGCGACGACGAAGCAGACCGGCGCGATGGTAATGGCGATCAGCGCCAGCGGCACGCTGACATAGAACAGCGCCGCCGCTACCACACCGACCATCACGATCTGGCTGATCAGGTTCAGGCTCAGCGTGATGACGTTGGCGAAGTCTTCGGTATCGGAAGTGACGCGGCTGACCACCTTGCCTGAGGCGTACTCGTCGTAGAACGACATGTCGCGCGCCAGCGTGGCGGAGAAGGCATCCTCGCGCAGTTGCAGCACCACCGCGCCTACCGCGCGCGCTGTGTTGGCCTGGCGCACGAAGTTGAAGACCCACGAGAAGCCGCCCGCCAGCAGCACGACCGTCACGATCACCGCGATGGCCAGCAGGCTGCGGTTGGCGGCGTAGACATCAATGCCGTGCGAGATCAGGATCGGCAGGGCGGCGTCGAGCAGCGAGCTGGCCAGCGTCGTCGCCGAGACGAGCAGCATCAGGCGGCCCTGCGGCCGGAAGTAGCGCAGGATGCGCGCCACCAGGTCGCGATCCTTATAGGTGCGGTCATACGCCTCGGCGTCCAGACCATCCATGATGAAGCCCACAGGTCTTCTCCCCCTCGTTCGGTATCGCATACTGGTCGCGTCGGTCCCCACCCCAACCCCTCCCCCGCTGCGGCGGGAGAGGGGCTTTTCGGTTCCCCCTCTCCCGCCCTGGCGGGGGAGGGGGTTAGGGGGTGGGGCGTCCCGCTACTCCGCGACCACTGTCATCGTCCCACCCGATGCGCTGGCTGTATTCGCCGCGTTCGCCGCGCTGGCTGAGGCGCTGGCTGATGTGCTGGCTGAGGCGCTGGTGGCGCTATCGTAGTGGCTGAAGATGCGCCGGTAGAGATCGCTCGACTTCATTAGCTCCTCGTGCGAGCCGACCGCCACCACCTGGCCGCGCTGCAGCACGATCACCTTGTCGGCCCAGCGAATCTGCGAGAGCCGCGGCGTAATCAGCAGCGTCGTGCGGTTGCGCATCACCGCGCGCAGCGCCTGCTGAATCTTGTCCTCGGTCGCGCTGTCAATGGCGCTGGTGGCGTCGTCGAGCACCAGGATGCGCGGGTTGACCAGCAGCGCCCGCGCGATGGCCAGCCGCTGGCGCTGCCCACCGGAGAGCGTCACGCCGCGCTCGCCGACCATCGTGTCGTAGCCATTTTCGAAGCCCATGATGAACTCATGCGCCTGCGCCTGTTGGGCTGCCTCGACGATGCGCTCGCGCGTGACCTGCTCGCCCAGCCCGAAGGCGATGTTGTCGGCGATCGAGCGTGAGAACAGGAAGATGTCCTGCTCGATGGCGCCGATCTGCGAGCGCAGGCTATCCAGGCTCCAATTGCGCACGTCCACGCCGTCCACCAGCACACGCCCCTCGGTGGCGTCGTAGGTGCGGTTGACCAGCTTGGTCAGCGTCGTCTTACCTGCGCCAGTCTGCCCGACGATGGCAATCGTCTGCCCCGCCGCCACATGCAGCGTGACATCGCGCAGCGCCCACGGGCTGCCCGCCTCGCCGCCCGCGTCATAGGCGAAGCTGACGTTCTGGAAGCTGACATCGCCGCGCATCTCGGCGCTGTAGCCCGCGATGTTCTGGTCCAGATCGGTCTCCTCGCGCATCACCGTCAGGATGCGGTTGGCCCCCGCGATGCCCAACTGCACCAGCGAGAAGGTGAAGATCGAGATGAAGCTGGGGTAGCGCAGCAGCGCCATCAGCCCCATGAAGGCGATCAGTTGGCCAATCGTGATCTGCCCGTGGCCGAACAGCCACAGCGCCTGGAGGAAGCCGCCGACGATGGCGATGGCGATCAGCAGCAGCGGCAGGTAGCGCGCCTGAATCTCGCCGTTCTTGACGTAGTAGTCGCGGTACTGGCTGGCGTTCTGGTTGAACTTGCGCCGCTCCTGCGCCTCCTGCCCGGTGGACTTGACGACCTCGATGCCAGTGATCGTCTCCTCCAGCCCGGCGTTCATCACGCCGAACTGCTGGCGCATGTCGGCAGTGACGGGCGTCAGGCGGCGGGTGTAGTTGCGCACCGCGATGATGTAGAAGACGGTGAAGATCAGCGGCGCGAGCAGCAACTGCCAGTGGATGAAGCCGATGAAGATGATCGGGATGACCAGCGCGCTGGTGGAGTCCAGAATCAGGCTGACGCCGGGGTTGATCATCGGGTTGAGCTGGCGCACGTCGTTGGTGGCGCGGGCCATGATGTCGCCGACGCGCTGCTGATTGTGATAGGTCTGGCTCTTGGCCAGCAGGCTCAGGTACAGCTCATCGCGCGTGTCGCGCTCCAGCCGCTGCGCCAGCACCTCGCTGCCAAAGACGCCCGCTGGCCCAGTGAAGAAGAGCAGCGCCACCACGCCGAGCGTCTCCAGCGCGATCACGCCGAGCGCGCCGATACTGGGCCGCGGCCGCACGATCTCGTTGAACGCCAGGCCGATCAGATTGGGGATGATGGCGGTCAGCACCTGTGAGAGGATGGTGCCAACAATGAAGATCGCCAGATAGCGCTTGTAGCGCAGCACATGTGAGATGATCCAGCGAACGGGGCCGCGCCGGTTGTAGTGTCGCTCATCCGCAATCGTGAACTCGCGGTTGGCCATGCCTGGCTCCCTCCCTCTGTCGAGCTATGCGCCTGATGGAGACGCCGTCGCGTCTGCTTACCGTTCCGACTGTGGGGGTCGAGAACGGCGCCCCCGAAAGGCGCGCAAAGATGAGTGTACGTCAGAATGCGCTCAATTATCCACGGGACAATCCACCTATTTTAAAAGTGGCGCTGGTAGCCCGATGGGCATAGCCCCTGGCCGAATGGACAGGAGGACCTCTCCCCCTGCGCCCTCCCTTCAGGGAGGGGAACCTGCGGCAGGCGATCTGCCGATGGCCAGCGTATGATTCGCCTCGGTTCTGGCTCCCCCTGCCCTGTGGGAGAGGGGGCCGGGGGGTGAGGTCGCGATGTGATACGCTGGCGACGGTCGTTTTCTGTCCCCTGTCTCGCCTGTAAGGAGCCGCAATCCATGTCTACCCCCTCCATGCCATCCACGTCATCCGCAACGCCCGTGACCCCACGCCCAGCCTCGGCCACCGTCATGGCGCGCGACCGTCTGGAGGGCGGCATCGAGCTGTTTATGGTGCGGCGGCATGTGCGGAGCGAGTTCGTACCCGATGTCTACGTCTTCCCCGGCGGCTCCGTGACTGAGGCCGATCGCGCGGCGGAGCGCGAGCCAGGCGTCTGTGCGGCGGCCAGCGATGTAGAGAACGGGCCGGCGGCGCTCGGTTCTGGCTTCCGCGCGGCAGCCATCCGCGAGCTGTTCGAGGAGGCCGGGGCGCTGGTGGCGCGCCGCGATGGCGAGCCGCTGCGTGTGAGCGAGGCCGACCTGCCGCGCCTGGCCGCCGACCGCGATGGGCTGAACGCTCACACGACGACCCTGCTGGAGGTCGTCCGGCGTGAGGGCATCACGCTGGCGACCGACACGCTGCTGCGCTGGGCGCACTGGATCACGCCGGAAGCGTTTCCCAAGCGCTTCGATACCCACTTCTTTCTGGTCGCTGCGCCGGAGGGCCAGCAGCCAGCGCACGACAATCTGGAGACGACGAACAGCATCTGGATCACGCCGGAAGACGCGCTGGCGGGCTTCGAGCGCGGCGAGTTCCCGCTGGTCTTCGCCACCATCCACCAGCTTCAGGAGCTGACCGAGCTGGCCAACATGGACGAGGCGCGCGCCCGCTTTGCGGGCAAGGTTCCCATGACGATCATGCCGCACGTCGTGAAGCGCGACGGCCAGGATGTCATCCTGCTGCCGTGGGAATGAGCGCGCGCCATGCCGACGCCCTCGCCATCGCCGCCTGACGCTGAAGCGCTCGCGCCGCTGCTGCGCCGCGCCTTCTCGATCTTCCCGACGGGCGTGGATCAGGTCGAGCGGATCGAGCGGGTAGCGGAAGGCGTCTCGACCTGGGTCTATCGCATCCGGCGCGGCGGCGAGACGTTCTATCTGCGCATCCTGCCGGAAGCGGACGCCACTTTCGCGCCGGAGGTCATCGCCCACCAGCGGCTGCGGGCGCTTGGCGTCAAAGCGCCCGAAGTCGTCTACTACGAGCCGATGTATCAGCCGCTCCAGCGCTCGGTGATGCTCGCGCGCGAGATCGCGGGCGCGCCGCTCAGCCACTCGCCGGAGCTTGACCCCGCCGCGCTGGCCGCCATCACGGAGGCGGCGGGCGCCGATCTCGCGCGCATCAACAGCCTGCGCGTGGAGGGCTTCGGCTGGGTCGCGCGCGCCGCCGGCTGCGACGACCGCGACGAGCTGCGTGCGCCGCTGCCCTCCAATCGCGCGCTGCTGCTGGAGGCGTGGGCGCCCGACCTGGCGTATCTCGCCGAGACAGCGACGCTGCTCCCCGATGACATCGCGCGGCTGGAGCGGACGTTGGCTCGCCACGACGCCTGGCTGGACGACGAGGCCGATAGTCGCCTGGCGCACGGCGACCTCGACGCGACCGCCATCTATCAGCGCGATGGCGTCTATACAGGGATCATTGACTTCGGTGAAATGCGCGGCGCAGGGCGCTGGTATGACCTCGCCCACTGCCACATGCGCGACGGCGAATACCTCGCCACGCCGCTGCTGCCCGCGCTGCTGCGCGGCTATGTGCGGGTCGCGCCGCTGTCCTTCGACGCCGAGGCGCGCATCCGCTTCACCAGCCTCTTCATCAACGTGCGCGCGCTCAGCCGCAGCCTGCAAAAGCGCCCGCCCAACCGCTTCACGCGCCATCAGCTCGGCGTGCTGCGGGCC
>JAICVT010000342.1 GCA_025935235.1 Ktedonobacterales bacterium
GGCGCTCAGTCTTCGAGCCACTCGGTGATAAAGCGCTCGCTGACGTGGATGTCCACCTGCCGCAGCCGACCAGGGCCGAGGTTGGCGAACTTGTGTGGCGTGTTAGGCGGCACGACGATGATCTGCCCCGCTACCCCCTCCACCGTCGTCGCGCCCACGGTGTACCGCGCGCGCCCCTCCTGAATGATGAAGACCTCTTCATAGGGATGCCGGTGCAGGCGGGGGCCAGCGCCCGGCTCCAGCGTATCCACCGAGATGAAGGAGACGCGCGCGCCGCCATGCGCGAATCCCTCAAACTCGAAATCGTCGCCTACCGCCCCAAGCTCATGGCGGTTGACGATGGTGTATTCGACGGACATGGTCTCCTCCCCTCTGCTGCTCTCCGCGCTGGGCGCCTGGCGTGCGCTACTCGCCGCGCCGCGCCGGCTTGTAGCGGCCCGGCACGGAGCGGAAGCTGATGGCGAGCCGGTTCCAGGCGTTGATGGTGGCAATGGCCAGTGTCAGGTTGGCCAGCTCCTCCTCGGTGAAGTGGCGACGCGCCTCCTCATAGACCGCATCTGGCACATGGTCAACCGAGATCAGCGTCACCTGCTCAGTCCACAGCAACGCGGCGCGCTCGCGATCGGTGAAGAAGGGCGCCTCGTGCCAGACGACCACCGCCGCCAGCCGCTGCTCGGTCTCACCATTGGCGCGCGCGTCCAGATAGTGCATATCCACACAATAGGCGCAGCCATTGATCTGCGAGGCGCGCAATTTGATCAGATCGAGCAACCCAGGCTCCAGGCCGCAGTGATCCACATAGTCCTCCAGCGCCCCCATCGCCTTCATCAGGCCCGGAGCCGCTTTGCCATAGTTCATGCGCGGGTCCATTCCCAGATCCATCCCTTCTTGTCGTTGCTCTCGTTCAATGCGCCGCGCCTACTCGTCAAAGAGCGCGCCCAGCTCGGCGCCAGTGAGCGCGTCGCGGGTCAGCGTCTCGTAGCCGCCGGTCGCCAGCAGCTCGCGCGCGATGGCGCGGATGTGTCCTAGCGCCGCGCGCATCACGCCGCTCGCCAGGCTGACGCGCGCCACGCCCAGCCGCGCCAGTTCGGGCAGCGTGGGGCCTTGCCCGCCGCCCATGATGTTGATCGGCCCTTCGATGGCCGCGACCAGCCGCCCAATCGTCTCGGCGTCGAGCCAGCCAATCGGATACACGCAGTCGGCGCCCGCGCGCAGATAGGCATTGGCGCGCTCGACCGCCTGTGCGAACTGCTCCGCTGGCTCGCCCTCGCTGCGCAGAAAGACATCTACCCGCGCGTTGATGACGAACGGCACGCCCAGCCGTGTCGCCAGCGCCCGCAGCGCGGCGATCAGCTCGGCCTGTGCCTCGATCTCGGCCAGCTTGCCATGCTGCCTGGGCAATGAATCCTCGATGTTGACGCCCACCGCGCCCGTCGCGATGACCGCTTCCACGGACGCGACCTGCTCGGCGAGGCTATCGCCATAGCCCGCCTCGAAGTCAGCGCTGACGGGGCAATCCACCACCCGCGTGATGCGCGCGATGGCGTCGAGCATCGTCTGGCGGCTCATGCGCTGGCCGTCGGCATAGCCGAGCGCTGCGGCCACGCCGCCGCTGGTAGTGGCGACGGCCGGAAAGCCCGCCTGCTCGATGATCCGCGCGCTGGCGGCGTCCCAGATATTCGGCAGGACCAGCATCGGCGCGCCATCGCGCCGATTGTGCAGCGCGCGGAACCGCTCGGCTCGCTTGCGTTGCGTCTCGTTCTCCATCAGCGTCATCGCTCCTTTCAGCGTCTGCCTCGATCCGCGCTCCGCAAAAGAGCGTACAGCGGGATACGGCCAGCCACAAGAGCCAATTGCGCTCGGTGCGATGACGCCACTTTTCGTCACTTTTGTCGCGGCGCGCGAGAAGGGGATGGACAGGGGCAAGGGCGCTCATCGGCTGCGTGGCTGGAGCGCATGCTATACTGCCCCAGCGTACGCGCCTGAATGGCGCCAGAGTAGATGGGAGACGCATCGCATGACGCAAGGCTTTCTCACGGTCAACGGCGCGAAGCTCTGGTACGAGGAGGTCGGCTCCGGCCCGGCGGTGACGCTGGTGCACGCGGGCATCGCCGACCACCGCCAGTGGGATGACCAGGTACCGGCGCTGGCGCCCTACTACCGCGTGATCCGCTACGACATGCGCGGATTCGGCCAGTCGGAGATGAAACCCGGCAAGGCTTCGCTGGCTGAGGACATCGGCGGCGTGCTGGATGCGTTGGGGGTGGAGCGGACAGCGCTGCTGGGCTGCTCGATGGGCGGCGCGGCGGCGATTGACTTCACGGTGACGCATCCTGAACGGGTGGGCGCGCTGATTACGTCTGGCGCGGGGCTGAGCGGCGCGCCCGAACATGAGAATCCGCCGGAGCAGAACGCGCTCTTCGAGGAGGCTGCGGCGGCGCAGAAAGCGGGGAACGCGGATCGCCTGAATGAGCTGGAATGGCGCATCTGGTGCCAGGGCTTCGCGCGCGAGGCCGATCAGGTCAAACCCTCGGTGCGGGAGCGCTTCCTGGCGATGAACACCAACAACAATCGCCGCTACATGGCTGGCGACTGGCAGGGCGTGGAGTTCGAGCCGCTCGACCCGCCCGCGTTTGGGCGACTGGGATCGCTGAAGGTTCCGACGCTGGTCATCATCGGCAGCGGCGACGAGGCCGCCACCCAAGCGATGGCCGACGATATCGCCAACGGCATCCCCGGCGCGCGCAAAGAGGTGATGCCAAACCTGGGCCATGTGCCGAACATGGATGAGCCAGAGGAGTTCAACCGCGTCATCCTGGAGTTTTTGCGGTCGGTGTGGTAAGCCACAGTTTGCCCCTGACCCCTTCGCCAAGCGGGCGGGGGTCAGGGGCAAAGCAACCGAGCATACCCAGCTACCTGCCGTCAGTGTCTCGGCTCAAGTCCGCAACAAGCTCTATGGGTGTTGGAAAGCCAGGAGGGCTTGGTGAAGAGCCTTTGGGAGTTGAGCGTTTTCGGGGAGAGAACTGGACTGAACGACAATCTCTTGAACAGCTCTTCGTAAAAGAGGCTGCGTTTCCCAGAAATCAGATTTGACCCGAAGCACATTTTGAAGAAGGTCGCCGGGATAATAGTCCCCTGAAACAAGCGGATCACGTTGCAGTTGTTCAATAGCCAGGGGTATCAGATAGGTCAGACTGATATTCTGTCCGATCATGATCCGCAGATCCTCGACCGTAAAGTCGCGGAGCGGTTTCCGTCGGAGCGCATGGCACGTTCGCACAAGGTGGGAAGGAAAAGGAGGCTCTCCCCAATCTTGCCCTTCAAGTTCTTGAAGTGTTTTGTCCCTCTGTTCCTCATTCACTCCTGACGAGGGATCAAAAGATTGTGCCATCACGGGTTCGTTCCCTGGATTGGCAGGCACTCAATGTGCGCCATCATCAATATCGTGCTGGTCCGCCCACTCGCGTGAGACCGGCGCGCTCAGGATGCCGTCCAGCGCCGAGAGCGCCGCGACGCGCGCCTGGATCTCGGTTGGGCTGACTTGCGCGGCGTCATCGGAACTGAGGCGCTCACGTAGCCATGCCGATACGAGCGACTCAGGTGTTTCGCCATGCGATGACGCATAGGCGGCGATGCGCGCATACAGATCGTGTGGAATCGTTAGGGTATCAGTGTCATTGTCCATGAAACGCGAACCCTCCTCTCCTAACCCACCACGTTCGCCAGCTTGCCTGGCACGTAGATGACCTTGCGCGGCTCGCGACCACCCAGCGCGGCGCTGACCTTGGCGCTGGCCAGCGCCGCCGCGCGCACCTGCGCCTCCGTCACGTCGGGCGCGCAGCGCAGCGTGTCGCGCACCTTGCCGTTGACCTGCACAACAATCGTGATCTCATCGTCCACCGTCAGCGCTGGATCGAACTCCGGCCAGGGCTGCTGATGCACGCTCTCGCCGTGGCCCACGCGACTCCACAGCTCCTCGGCGATGTGCGGAGCCATCGGCGCCAGCAGCGTCAGCAGCGTATCCACCGCTGCGGCATAGCGCATATCGCGCTGCGTGCCGGGCGCGGCCTCGCGCGCCTTGTTCAGCCCGTTGACATACTCCATCAGCGCGGCCAGCGCCGTGTTGAAGCGCAGCCCCTCGTAGTCGGCGGTGACGCGGGCGATGGTCTTGTGGCGCAGCCGCTCCACCTCGCGCCCGGCGGCTGACTCTTTTGCTGCCGATTCGCCACGCGCCTCCACGAAATCGGTCACCAGCGTCCAGACGCGATTCAGATAGCGCGAGACACCCTCGATGCCCTGATTGTTCCACGGGCCGCCCTGATCGAATGGCCCCATGAACATCAGATAGGCGCGCACGGCGTCGGCGCCGTAGCGGCTCACCACATCGTCCGGTGCGATCACGTTGCCGCGCGACTTCGACATCTTCTGCCCGTCTGGCCCCAGCACCATCCCCTGATGGTAGAGCCGCGTGAACGGCTCGCTGAAGTCCAGCAGCCCCATGTCGCGCAGCGCCTTGACGAAGAAGCGCGCGTACATCAGGTGCAGCGTGGCATGCTCTGGCCCGCCGATGTACATATCCACCGGCAGCCACTCGGCCACCTTCTGCGCATCCCACGCCTGCTGGTCGTCGTGCGGATCGGCGTAGCGCAGGAAGTACCACGACGAGCAGATGAAGGTATCCAGGGTGTCGGTCTCGCGCGTGGCGGGCTGGCCACAGATCGGGCAGGTGGTGTGCAAGAACTCCGGCACATAGCGCAGCGGCGACTCGCCCGTCGGCTTGAAATCCACTTCGTCGGGCA
>JAICVT010000510.1 GCA_025935235.1 Ktedonobacterales bacterium
AGCATCACCAAGGGCGAATCGCTGCGCGACACCGTCGAGACGCTCCAGGCGCTCGGCGCGCAGATCATCGTCGTGCGCTCATCGCAGTCGGGCGCACCCGATGTCATCGCGCGGCATCTGCGCGGCGCGGTGGTCAACGCGGGCGACGGCTGGCGCGGGCATCCAACGCAGGCGCTGCTCGATCTCTTCACGATGCAGCGCCATCTCGGCTCGCTGGCCGGGCGGCGCGTCGTCATCCTGGGCGACATCCTGCACAGCCGCGTGGCGCGCTCAAATCTGTGGTCGCTGACGGCGATGGGCGCCGAGGTCGTGCTCTGCGCGCCGCCGACGCTGCTGGCGCCCGACTTCGCGGCGGCCTATACCACGCGCCGCGTGCCGGGAACCGGCGAGTCGCGCCGGGTGGTCGTCGAGCCGCGCATCGAGGCGGCGCTGGCGGGGGCCGACGTGGTAATGGCGCTGCGACTGCAACGCGAGCGCCAGCAGGCGGGGCTGCTGCCCTCGCTGCGCGAATACACGCAGCGCTACGGCCTGACACCGGAGCGGCTGGCGCTGGCGAAGCCCGGCGCGCTGGTGATGCATCCCGGCCCGATGAATGAGGGCATCGAGATTGATTCGGCGGTGGCGCACGGCGCGGCCTCGCTGGTCGAGGAGCAGGTGAGTAACGGCGTGGCGACCCGCATGGCGGCGCTGGAGATGATCGGGCAGGCGCTGGCGGCGGGCTAGCCCCCCCCGACCCCTACCCCGCTGAAGCGGGAGAGGGGAGCTACGGGCGGCGTTTGTCGGTGGCTGAATGGCGCGATCTACGGCACGGCTCTGCTCCCTCTCCCTCTGGGAGAGGGTTGGGGTGAGGGCGCGTGCGGCGCGACGACTGGATGAACAGCGAGAGAATAGAGCGAGCGAAATGGCGGAGAGAGACGAGGGGCAAAGCCGCGACGGGAACGGGGCCGTCCTGCTGCGTGGCGCGCGGGTGATTGATCCGGCGCGGGCGATGGATGGGCCGGGCGCGGTCGTCATCGCGGATGGGCGCATCATGGCGTGCGGGCTGGCCAGTGGCGGCGGGCGACCGGCGCTGCTGGGGCCAGATGTGACCGCCGCGCTCGACAAGCTGGAGGCCGACGGGCGTCCGACGCGGGTAGTCGAGCTGCCAGCGGGTTGGGTGATCGCGCCGGGGTTCGTGGACCTGCACGCCCACCTGCGCGAGCCAGGCTATGAGGCCAAAGAGACGATCCGGACGGGCGCGCGGGCGGCGGCGCGCGGCGGCTTCACGACCATCTGCGCCATGCCCAACACCCAGCCGGTGATTGATTCGCGCGCCACGGTCGAGCTGGTCCAGCGCGCGGCTGCGGGAGCCGACGCCCGCGTGCGCGTGATCGCGGCGATCAGCAAGGGCGAACAGGGGCGCGAGCTGAGCGAGATGGGCGAGCTGGCCACAGCGGGCGCGGTGGCCTTCTCCGACGACGGGCGTCCGGTCAGCAGCGGCAAGGTGATGCGCCACGCGCTGGAGTACGCCGCGCCGCTGGGCCTGCCAGTTGTCGAGCATTGCCAGGATGAGGAGTTGGTGGGCGAGGGCGTGATGCACGAAGGCCCCGCCGCCACCCGCCTTGGCCTGAAGGGCTGGCCTGCGGCGGGCGAGGTGGTGATGCTGGCGCGCGACCTGGAGCTGGTCCGCGCGACGGGCGCACGCTACCATGCCGCGCACCTCAGCGTAGCGGGCGCGGTCGAGCTGGTGCGCCAGGCGAAGCGCGACGGGCTGCCCGTGACGGCGGAGGTCACGCCGCACCACCTGCTGCTGACCGACGACTGGGTGGCGGGCGAGCGCACCGGCCCGCTGGCCGAGGCGCTGGCGGCGCTGAGCGGCGAGCCGCTGCCCGCTGGCCCGCGCTACGACACCAACGCCAAGGTCAACCCACCGCTGCGCGCGGCGGCGGACTGCGCGGCGCTGCTGGCCGGGCTGCTGGATGGGACGATTGACGCCATCGCCACCGACCACGCGCCGCATTCCCAGGTGGATAAAGACTGCGAGTTTGGCGAGGCGGCGTTTGGCATCTCCGGCTTCGAGACGCCGCTGGCGGCGCTGCTGGCGCTGGTTCACGCGGGCAAGCTGCCGCTGGCGACGCTGATCGGCGCGCTGACCGTGCGCCCCGCGCGCGCCTGGGCGCTGGACGCCGGAACGCTGGAGCCGGGCGCGCTGGCTGATCTGGTGATCTTTGATCCTGATGAGGAGTGGGTGGTGGATCCGGAGCGCTTCGCCTCGCTGGGCAAGAACACGCCGCTGGCGGGTCTGACCCTGCGCGGGCGCGTGCGACAGACATGGCTCGGCGGATGCGTGGTATACGACGCCGACGCCGACACCCCGCTGACGCCACGGAACGCCGACCGGTAGCGAAGAGAAGAAGAAGGGCGACGATGGAGAGCGAGATGAACGACGCGGTGGCCGCGCTGGCGCTGGAAGATGGAACCATCTTCTACGGCAAGCCCTTTGGCTCGCTGGAGGCGCTGGAGAGCGGACGGCGGGGTGAGGTCGTC
>JAICVT010000083.1 GCA_025935235.1 Ktedonobacterales bacterium
AACCTGGGCGTGCGCTCGATCGCCATTCGCACGTGCGCCGAAGACCACTTCAAGGTGACGCCGGAGTCGCTGGCGCGGGCGCTCGACGCGGCGCCCGACGCGCGCGCCATCTACCTGACCATCTCGAACAATCCGACCGCTTTCGCCTATACGCCCGACGAGATTCGCGCGCTCTATCGCATGCTCGATGCGCGCGGCAGCGACCTGCTGGTGGTGGCCGATCTGGCCTACATCGGCACCGGCGACCCAGCGGCGGATCGCGCGCGCATGCAGGCGCTGACCGAGCCAAACGCCCGCGCGCGCTCGGCCTACGCCTTCACCTTCTCGAAGTCGCACACGCTGACCGGCGACCGCTTCGGCTGGATTGCGCTGGGGACGCCGGAACTGGCGCAGACGGTGATGGTCGGCTGGAGCAACACGGCGGCGTCGCTGCCCGCCGACTGGCAGTTGCGCTACATGGCGATGATCGAGCTGTTCGCGCGGCGACCGCGCGTGGAGGCGCGCCTGCGGGCGCTCTACCGGCTGCGGCGCGCGCGGCTGATCCGCCAGCTCCAGAAGCTCAGCGCCGAGCGCCCGGCGCCGATCTTCGCGGAAATCAGCATGGACGACGGCGGCACGATCTACAACTGGAGCCAGCTCGCGCCCGGCGAGGATGTCTTTTCACTGTTCAGCATGACGGGCATTGCGGGGGTGCCGGGCAGCGCCTTCGGCTATTCGGATGACTACGTGCGCCTCTCGGTCGGCTGCATTCCCATCCCAGAGGTGTGAGCGCATGCTAGGGGTCGTCTCGCTGCTCCACGGCGCGGATGCGCGGGCCGTGCGCGCGTTGTGGGCCGAGCTGGCGACGGACTACGGCCTGCGCGAGGCGCCGCGCCGGGTTCCGTTTCCGCATGTCTCGTATCAGATCGCCGTCGACTATGATCGGGCGCGGCTGGCAGAGGCGCTGGCGCGCGAGGCGGCGCGGCATGGGCCAATCCGCGTGACGCTGACCGGGCTGGGCGCGTTCGAGGCGCCGGAGCTGGTGCTGTATCTGGCGGTGGAGCGCAACGCCGCGCTCGATGCGCTGCATGCCGCGCTCTGGTGGGCGCTGGTGGAGAGCGGCGTCGCGCGCCAGTGGTCGCCGCTCTACGCGCCCGACTCGTGGATTCCGCACATCACGCTGGCGCAGCTCGACCTGACGCTAGGGGGTCTGCGCGCGATACAATCGGCGTGGAGTGGACGCGACCTGCGCCGCGAGGTCTGGCTGAGCGATCTGGCGCTGGGCGGCGACCCGCCGGGCGAGCAGCCAGAGCCGGGCCAAGCGCAGCAGCCGCTGGCGCGCTTCACGCTGGGTGGCGCCGCGGAGGGTGACGGCTGACCGGCTGGCCACATCAGACGACGGAGGAGAGGAGCGCGCATGCTGGCGTATGTCTTCTGGCATTGGCCGCGACCGGGCGTCGCCTACGACGAGTATGTGGCGCGGCAGTTAGCCTTTCACCAGGCGCTGGCGGCGCGCGGCCCGACGGCGCTGGAAGCCTCGTACATCTGGCGCGTGGTGGGCGCGCCGTGGACACCCGCCTCGGTGACCTACGAGGACTGGTATCTGCTGGGCAACAGCGCCGGACTCGACGCGCTCAATGCCGCCGCCGTCTCCGATTCGCTGCGCGAGACGCACGACGCCGCCGCCTCGCTGGCTGCTGGCGGCATGGCCGCGCTCTACACGCCTAGCGGGCCGCGCGTCGGCGAGCAGCCCGCGCTCGACGGCTCGGTGGCGTACTGGTTCACCAAGCCCGATGCGCTGCGCTACAGCGCGCTCTACCAGCGCCTGCGGCCACAGCTCGCGCATCTATGGACGCGCATGATGGTGCTCGGCCCCTCGCCAGAGTTCCTGCTGCTGGGCGATGACCTCGCGGCGCTGCCGCCAGAGTGGCGCCCGCAGCTCACCCATCGCGAGCGACTCTGGCCGCTGGACGACACGCTCGATGACGCGGCCATCCACTCCGGCCACGAAAGCTAGCCAGCATGAGCCAGCATGAGCCAGCATGAGCCAGCGACATCACCCAGGAGAATGAGCGTGACCCCGTTCCGTGTGCGCCCAGCCATCGCCGCCGATCTGCCAGCGATCCAGCAGATCTGGTATCGTGGCGAAGTGGCCGACGATCCGCATCCGCCCGCGCCAGGTCCGCCGCTCTCAGGCTTTGGGTATGAGCTGGAGCATGGCGCGATGCGGGTGGCGGAGGATGACACTGGCCGGGTGATTGGCTTCGGCGGCAGCGTCGGCTGGGACGGCCCACGCGGCGCGCTGACCTATCTCGCCGACCTCTTCATCGCGCCAGACATCCAGTCGCATGGGGTGGGGCAGGCAATCCTGCGGGCGCTGCCGCTACACGCGGGTGGGCGCTGTGTGCATGCCAGCACAGATGCGCGCGCCGTCCCGCTCTACATCCGCACGGGGATGCTGCCGCTGTGGCCGAACCTCTGGCTGGTGGGCGACCCAGAGCGCGGCGCGCGGCGGCTCGACTGGCTGCCCGGCGCCGATCTGGAGCTGGTCGAGGCGTCGCCGGATGATCCAGCGCTGGCGGCGTGGGACCTGCGCCACTTCGGCTATGCGCGCCCGCGCGATCTGGCCTGGCTGGTGGAGAGCCGCGCGGCGCTGCCAGTGTGGTTTCAGCGCGCGGGCGCGACCATCGGCTATGGCCTCGTGCAGCGCGATTGCCCCGAATCGCTCTGGCGACCCGGCGCGTGGACGGTCGGCCCGATCGGCGCTGAGACGCCCGCGGACGCGCGCGACTGTGTCTGCGCCGCCGTGCGCTGGGCCGCGCAGCGCTCTGGCGCCGCGCGCATCGGCGTCCCAGGCCCGCACCCGGCGCTGACCCCGCTGATCGAAGCGGGCTGCCGCCTCGTCTACAACGAGACGTTCCTGGCCAGCCCCGACGCCGCGCTGCCCGATTTCACCCGCTACCTGCCTGGTGGCGTCTTCATGTGAGCGCGCCCGGTGGGCGTCGCCATCTTGTGATGGAAGGATGTGACCTATGCCGCGCTTCTGGCCATTCCGACGCTCATCGCGAGCCGCTGGCGACGCGGGCGCGCCGTCTGGCGCCCATCGGCGGCTCTTCGGGCGCGAGTACGCCGCTGGCGTGCCGTATGCCCTGCCATCCGATCTGAGCGAGATGAACCGGCTGGACTTCCAGCACTACATGCTGCGGCAGGCCTTCAAGGGCATCTACGCCGCGCCAATTGGGACGCCTGCAACGATTCTGGATGTCGGCGCTGGCACGGGGCGCTGGGCGAAGGAGATGGCGGCGCTCTTCCCGCAGGCGCGCATCGTCGCGCTCGACATCAAAGTGCCAGCGGAAAGCGAGCAGAGCCAGTCGGGCGCGGCGTCGACGGGGCAGGGCCCCAGCGCCTACACCTTCGTGCGCGGCAACATTCTGGAAGGTCTGCCATTTCCAGACGCGACGTTTGACTTCGTGCATCAGCGGCTGCTCTTCTTCGCCATCCCCAGCGACCGCTGGCAGTTCGTGGTGAACGAGCTGATGCGGGTGACGCGCCCCGGCGGCTGGGTCGAGATCGTGGAGGGCCACTATGGCTACGAGCCGATGGGTCAGGCGGCGCAGCGCATCGCCGACGCCATGCTGCCCGCCATGCTCCGGCGCGGCATTGATCCGCGCCACAGCGCCAACCTCGCCCAGTTCCTTCAGGCGGCGGGCCTGCGCGATGTGCAGACGCGCACGGTCAAGGTGCCAGTAGGCGATTGGGGCGGCCACCTCGGCCACCTGGCGCTGACCGACGTGATGACCTTCAGCCAGGCTGCCCGGCCGCTGCTGCTGGCGCAGGGCATGTCAGAGCCAGACTTCGCGCGGCTGGTCGAGACGATGCGCGAGGAGTGCGAGCGCCTGCGCTACACCTGGCCCTTCTACATCGCCTACGGCCAGCGCGCCTGAGCGCGACGAGGGCAGACGGCCTGCGTCTGTGGTGTGCGTACCCCATTACTGAGCGGACGTCTGACCCAGCGCGCTAGATAAAGTAGCGGCGGGCTATGGCGCATGCTGCCACGCTCCGCGCCATTTGCACGCCCCTCGATGCCTGGCGCGCATCGCCACCAGAGGCGTCGCCCACCATGCGCCAATCACCAGCGCGGCTCGGCTGCATCACCTCACAGCTGCTCTCCCTCTGGGAGAGGATTGGGGTGAGGGCCGCCACAAGACACGAAATCTGTAAGAAATCTGTGAGCGAATTCGCAACCAAACATGCGCGTCCGGTGTTACGATACTAGATGGCCATCGAACATAGGTAATCCGACGCGACGGCGCCGACACGTAACCTGCAATGTCTGATACCATCCAGCGCGGAAAGCGATAGAAGGCAGTGGCAACCATGACAACCCAGACCATCGAGACGACTCAGCAGGACACGCTGACCAGCGCGTCTACGACCCTCCAAACCCTCATGCACAGCGACATTGGCGGCGCGTGGATGCGCGAGGCCTGCCTGGCGCTGGCGCTCGCCGCACAGGCGCACATCCGCCTGGACGAAGACGCGCTGATCTACAGCGACGTGCGCGACCTGATGGCGCTCCAGCAGCGGCTGCGCGGCGGACGCGCACGCTAAATTCACAGGAAGTTTGACCAGCATCATACGCTCCCCGGTCTCGCAGCGCTTGCGAGCGGGGAGCGCTGCATGTGTCGCCGCGCATCTGTGGCTCTCCTCTCCCGCCTCGGCGGGGGGAGGGTCTGGGGTGGGGACGCGCCATCCCCCTCCATCAGACGGCGAACGTGCGATACTGTTGCTGCGCCTCACACTCCCGCCATCCACAGCGTGTCTGGCTCCCCTCTCCCCGTAGGAGAAGGGCTGGGGGTGAGGTTCCGACCCGGCGAGAGGGATGCTGGCGATGAACACGACCGACGCGCCTACCAATGTAGCCAATATGGCGGGCGAGCAGACTGAGCCGAGCGCGCCGCGCTATCCGCACGCCGAGTGGCGGCTGCTGCTGGAACCAGAGCCGCGGACCGGCGCGTGGAATATGGCGCTCGACGAGACCATCATGGATGCGGTGGCTGCGGGTGACGCGCCGCCGACGCTGCGCCTCTACCAGTGGGCGCCGCCATGCCTCTCGCTGGGCCGCCACCAGCCGCTGCAAGGCGTGGATCTCGCCCGCCTGCGCGCCGATGGCTGCGAGGCGGTGCGCCGCGCCACCGGCGGCTGGGCCATCCTGCATACCGACGAACTGACCTATTCCGTCGCGCTCACACCAGATGATCCGCGCGCTGATGGCCCGATCCTCGACGCTTATCGCAAGCTGAGCGCGGGGCTGGTGGCGGGTCTCGGCCTGCTGGGCGTGGAGGCCATCATGCGCCCGGCCTCGGCGGGTGGCACGCACAACCTGACCGCCGCCTGCTTCGAGGTTCCCTCGGCCTATGAGATTACCGCGCGTGACCGCAAGCTGATCGGCAGCGCGCAGGCGCGTCCCAATGGGCGCGTGCTGCAGCATGGCTCGCTGCCGCTGACGGGCGACATCGCCCGCGTCACGCGCTACCTCACCTTCAGCGATGAAGCCGCCCGAGACGCGCTGGCCGCTCACCTGCGCGAGCGCGCCGCCACACTGCGCGAGGTCGCCGAGCGCGACATCAGCTTCGCTGAGGCGGCGGACGCCATGCGGCGTGGCTTTGCCGAGGCGCTGAACATCGCGCTGACCCCTGGCGCGCCGACCGACGCCGAACTGCGCCGCGCCCGCGAGCTGCTGGCTGAGAAGCAGGCGGGGATGGCATAATGTCAGATGCGACAGATGCGACAGATCATACGGAGCGGCGCGAGCGGCTGCTGACGGAAGCCGAGGCGTTCGCCCGCGAGGCGCTGGCTCACGACAGCAGCGGCCACGACTTCGCCCATATCGAGCGGGTGCGGCGTGTCGCGCTGATAATCGCCCACGCCGAGGGGGCAGACCCGTTCATCTGCGAGCTGGCGGCGCTGCTGCACGATGTCGCCGATTATAAGATCGCGGGCGATGAGGCGAGCGGGCTGGCGCGTGTGCGCGGCTGGCTGGAGGCGCATGCCGCCGACGCCGCGACCATCGCACGCGTGATGGAGATCATCGCCACCATGTCGTTCGCGGGCGGCCAGCGCCCCGCCATGACCACCCTGGAGGGGCGCATCGTGCAGGACGCTGACCGGCTCGACGCCATCGGCGCGATTGGCGTGGCGCGCGCCTTCGCCTATGGCGGCGCGAAGGGGCGCGCGCTCTATGATCCAGCGCGCCCGCCGCGCGAGCGGATGAGCGCCGACGAGTATCGCGCGCAGCCCGCGCCAACCATCAATCACTTCTATGAGAAGCTGCTGCTGCTCAAAGATCGTCTGAATACTGGCTATGCTCGGCAGATGGCGGAGCGACGCCACCAGTTCATGCTGGCGTTTCTGGATGAGTTCTATGCGGAATGGGATGCTCGCGGCTAACGCGCGCCATTCTCACCTGGGGGTCTGTCTGAGGGATCAGGAGACTATCGTGCGCCTCATACACACGACGACGCTCGCGATGGGAGATGAAGACATGGCAGACGATGAGATGGCGACGATGCATGAAAGCGGAGCGCCTGCCCGCGTCCACGAGGCCAACATGCAACTCAGACAGTTGGCTCACCAATTCCTGACAGGGCGTGTGACGCTCACGCCCGAAGAGGCGTTGCAGACCCAGCGCGAACTTGCCGCGCTGGGTCTGGGGACGGCGTGGCTGCACGCGAAGTTGCGGGACATGACTGCGAGCGCTCAGGGCGACTAGCACATGCCGCGCATTCGTCAGATAGACCCTGGACTGCTGTTGTTCACGACTCGCCATCGCGCTCGCTGTTGATCCGCGCCCGTGATGGGGCGACCTGCACAGGGAGGATGTCCCGTGGCGCATTTTCGCAATTCGCTGACTACCATCGTCGCGCTGAGCGCCGAGCCGCTCGACGTGCCACTGCGCGAGCCATTCGCCATCGCCACCGGGCGCGTTACCGCCGCGCGCAATGCCTTGGTGCGCGTGCGCCTGGCGAATGGCGTGGAGGGCATCGGCGAGGCCGCGCCATTCCCGCCGAGCGGTGGCGAGACGCAAGAGACGGCGCTGGCGGCCGTGGCAGGCATGCAAACGCTGCTAGAGGGCCACGACGTGGCCCAGTGGCGCACGCTGGCGCGTCGGCTGACGGCCAGCTTCGAGCATCAGGAGGCGGCGCGCGCGGGGGTGGAGGCCGCCATGCTCGACGCACTCGCGCGCTCATGGGGCATCCCGCTGTACCGCTACTTTGGCGAGGCGACCAGCGTGATCGAGACCGATATCACCATCCCCATCGAGTCGCCGGAGCACATGCGCGACCTGGCGCGCCGCTATGCCGAGCAGGGCGCCTCGACGCTCAAGATCAAGGTCGGCGCCGATGTGGATGACGACCTCGACCGCGTGCTGGCCGTGGTAGAGGGCGCGCCCGACTGCGACATCATGCTGGATGGCAACCAGGGCTACACGCCATCCGAGGCGCTCGACCTGCTGCGCTCGCTGGCGCAGGAGGATGTCGCGCCGATCCTCTTCGAGCAGCCGACGCATCGCCACGACCTCGACGGGCTGAAGTTCGTCACCGAGCGCGCGGGCGTCCCCGTAGCGGCGGATGAGGCGGTACACACCGCCGCTGACGCGCTGCGCATCGCCAAAATGGGCGCCGCCAACGTCATCAACATCAAGCTGATGAAGTCGGGTTTCGCTGAGGCGCTCGACATCGCCGCCGTCTGCCGCGCCGCCCACATTGACCTGATGGTCGGCGCGATGATGGAGTCGCGGCTGGGCATCGTGGCGTCGCTGAGCCTGGTCGCCGGGCTGGGCGGCTTCCGCTACATTGACCTCGATACGCCGATGCTGCTGGCCTCCGATCCCTTCCTGGGTGGCTACACGCAGGAGGGAATGGTCTACCACCTCGATCCCAGCTCCGCGGGCATGGGCGTGGCGCTCGCCGAGATTGACAACGACGAGGACGAGGAGGATGACGAGGAAGAATCAGCCGAGGAGGGCGCCAGCGACGAGGAGGAGTAGAGATCAGCGCGCGGCGGGCTGCTGGGCGATCAGCGCCTTGTAGATGCGATCCAGCTCGTCATGGCTGTAGGATTTGCCCTGCGGGCTGAGGTCGAGCCAGTCGGGGTCCTTGAACGGCTGATAGATGGCGACGGCGGGCTGGCCGACGATCTCCACGCGCATGCGCGGGTCGGCGGCGACGATGACTGGCTGCGTCGGCACATCGCGCAACCCTGCCAGCGCCAGCGTGCCGCGCACCCGCTCCAGACTGAAGCGCGCCTGCTGCGTCGGATTCTTGCGCGCTGGCTCCCAGGCCGAGCGGTCGCGCGGGAGGAAGAGCCAGTCTTCGCCCGCGCAGCGATAGACGCCGCGCCAGGCCTTGGCCTCGAAAACCGTCACGCCGTGCGGCCCCAGCAGCACGCCATCAATGTCGCCGCCAGTGCGCCAGGGCGGCGGCGGCGTGTAGTTGCGCAGCAGCAGATAGCGATTATCGAGCCGCGCGGCGAGGAACCAGATCAGCGCCTCTTCGCCTTGCAGCCCACGACGATAGATCTCGGCCTCGCGCTCGGCCGCCGCGCTCTGGGCCAGCCGCTGGGCGCGGGCGCGCTTCGGACCGCCCGTCAGCCGCCACCACAAGTTGCGCAGCATCCCTGTCGGGCCGCGCGGCTCCTCAGCGAGCGCCTGGCGCGCCGCCCACTCGTTGGCCGCCACGCGCTGATAGAGATAGTTCGAGCAGTCTACAACCCACATCCGCCAGCTACCATCCAGCTACCATCCAGCTACCGTCCAGCTACCGTCCAGCTATGGCCATCACCCGAAGGCGCGTGGAGCGCGGTCATCGCGCTCCCTCGCAGAAGAAGTATACAGGAGCAGGCGGCGTCTCGGCAGCCGGGGATGACCTCTGGCGAAGATGCGGCGCAACACAGCAACCCAGAGGGCGGATCAACGAGCGGGCTAACGAGCGGGCCAGACACAGGGCGAGACCCACGCTTCACATGAAGAGAAGCGTGGGCCCCGCGATCCGCGCGACACGGATTCAGTCGGAGAGCGCGGTCATCACCTATGGTTGGACATTGATGACGAACGTACCCCAGTTCGCGTAGAAGCTGCGCGTGCCGCCGCAGGTGTTATCGGCAGTAAACTGCGCATCTGTGCAGCTCTGCCCAATGTATTCGGTGGCCATCCAGATCGAGCCGTCTGGTCCGGCGACCGCTGCGGAATAGTCACCCCAGCGCGATGGAGCCGCGTAGCCATTCGACTTCTTGTATCCGGTAAAGCCATCTTCTGGCCCCTGGCCAGCGCCGACGATGTGGATATTGCCATCGCCACCGGTCAGGTTGAAGTAGGCCGCGCTCGGATAGTAGTCTGGCCCGACCAGGGTGAACACCATTACCGCGCCGCCACTCGCATTGACGCCAATCGAGGGATAGAGCGTGTTCTCCTGGTTGGCTGAGACATATCCCTGACCAGCCATCGAGGCCGAGAGCGACGAGCCACTGGCCGACGGAGCCACCTCGAAATAGGCGATGCCAGCGCGCGTTGGGCCGTTAGGCGTCTGGACGACGCTATTCACGCCAGACCAGAGCTTGCCACCAGCGAAGACCACTTGATTCATGCGGTCATCGTTGCTCGCGATCAGCGCCTCTGGATCCTTGACCGTGTCACCCAGGGGAATCAGCCCATTCTTCTGGATGGCATTGGGTGGCTGGCCATACACTTCGCTGCCGATGACGCTATTCGCCAGGCCCAGGTTGGGTGTCTTGCTGTTGAGTGAGGCCGTATTGGTCAGCGCCCACACCGCCACGCGATTGTCGAGCGAGGCGCTGAAGTCCAGCGCGCTCAGGAAGTACTCAGTTCCGTTGTTGGCCGTCTCATAACTGCCGCTGGGCGACGTGGCCGGCTGAATCGAGTACCAGATTCCGCCTGTGTCCGGCGTGGCGACCGAGCCGCCAACGTCCAGATGCACGCCATTGGCCGTCGAGCCTTTCTCCAGAGCGGTCTTGGAGAAGGCATAGACCTGCGCGCCATCGAAGCCATTGGCGAAGAGCGGGAACTCGTTGGTCGAGACGTAGAACCCGTACTTGTCGGCGCCGATCAGCGGCTGATCGCCGAAGCAGGGGCAGGCGGTGTGGCTCGGCGTTCCATTCGAGCCGTCATCGGTCGTGTCGAACGACACGATGTTCCACTTACCCGTCGGATTGTTCGTCTGGCTGACAGCGATCTCGGTATGGGAGTGGGCGCCGAAATTGCCGGTTGATGGATCAACATCAATCTGGAGTATGACCAGGAAGAAGCGCCCGGTGTCGGCATCGTAATAGCACTTCGGGTCGCTGGTGAAGTCGCCATACACGAGCGTCGTGCGGTTGATCTCAGGAGCGAGGCCGAAGAACTGATTGATTGGCGTCGCGGCAGTCAGCGGATGGCCACTCGTGTCGTAGACACGCACAGCCGTGTTGATGCTCTCGACGACATAGCCTCCGCCAACGCAGAGCGCCTGGTCGGGCGGCTCGAGGCTGAACTGCGTACCCGCATACGCGCCCGTGCCAGCATAGCGCTGCTGGAAATGATTGAGGCCCGCGAAACCTGCCGTTGACGAGTCTACCACGACGTTCTGACCAGCCGGAGTGGGGACTCCGCTGGCCGCCACATGCGAGACTGTAGCAGAGTGAGGAATCTCTTCTTCAGGAGACGGCCCAAACTCCTGCGATGTGACGCCACTTGCTGGGCCTGACTGCGCGTTCAGCGTTCCACTGCCTACCGCTGTCACCTGCACGGGCGAGCTAGCGGGGCCTTTCGCTGCTGGAGAAGCGCCGGCGGCGCCGGTATGCGACGCCAACAAACCGACGAGCAGCGCGATGAGTCCAAGGCTCGTCGCCCCACCAAGCGCAACGTGTTTCCTGGTCCACATGGAGATGAGAACACCTTTCAGCACTATGCGACCGACAACGTCCCTTCGCAACCTCCTCAGGCAGGCGCCCGAAGAACTCTCCCCGCTGACGAGGTATTCGCTGACCGCGCTCCCGCGTCCACGGAACACGAAAACGAGAGCGCCACTCGACAAGCCGAACGGTTCGCAGGCGAGCGCGCAGGGAGACGCCCGCCTGGCGGCGATGGCGCGTCAGCGATATGGTTGTAACGTGTCACATAGCATGGTCGGTTGAGACCGTAGGACTTTGGTCATAGGAGAAAGAGGGGGGTTACGGCTCGAAGACGCGCGCCGCCGTAAGGGTGATGGTTCCGTGGGTGGAGGCCAGCGCGACCACCTCAGGCAGCAGCGCCTGGATGCGCGCGGTGGCGCCGACCAGTTCGATGATGACAGGCAGGTCGTCGCTCAACTCCACCTGGCTGACGCTGCGCGCGCCGCCATGCGCGCTCCAGCCGTCCTCGGCGCGGGTCACGCGGGCGGCCAGCCCATGGCGGCGCGCCAGCGCCAGCGCCGCCTCCACCACCGAGGCATGTGAGGGTTGCCCCGCGCGCGCGCGCTCGTGGGTCAGAACGCGCGCCTGAAGTCCAGCGACCCATGGCATGGCTGATCCGCCTTCGCCTGTTCTTGGATAGTTCGCGCTAGTGCAAAACCTGAGCGCACCCCCATGATACTCGGCTTCAGTGTTCTCGTGCCGATTATGTCGGATGAACCACGACATCTCTCCATGAAGCGTTGCCTCTTTTATGCGTAGAATGACGTACCCAGATATCGAGATTTGACGTGGATATTTATGAGGAGCCGTCGATGGAAGAGGAATCGCAACGCGGCGGCAGGACTGCCAGAGCGTCGCTTGGTGATCGAGTTGTGGCATTGGCGCTTTACCTGTTTGTGCTGTTCTTGGCAGTGACCGAAGTGAGCTGGCTGGCGCATTCAGTCGCGCAATATCTGCAGTTTCAGGGTGCGCACGATCTCGCGTCAGAGGGATACAAGGTTGTGCCTGGCCGTACTATGCAGGGCCCGGTCTACCTGCACAGTAGCCCTTCGACATACGGCGCATCGCCTGCGCTTGTGCATATAGGGCAGATCAATGTGGCTGATCAAACTGCGCAGGTGGTTGTCACGCTGGAAATACCCCAGTCGGCGTGGCTCCCTGTGGTAGATACAAGTACTGGCCGTTCCATTCTTTGCGGTAGCAATCAGAAGTACCTCTGTCCGCAATACGCCGACGACGACATGAGTCTGGTGGATGGAACCTCGCAGTTGGCCATCCCAATTGGCACGCTCTATTCTGCCCAAACGTTTTCACAGACGATGACCCTGTCAATTACCGGCGACCCGTCACTGTATCCGTTTGATGCGTATCAGTTGAATCTCTTCTTTACACTCAACCTTCCTCGTGAGCTATGGTCGACGCAACCTATGGGAGATCACCACGGCATGGGCATCCTGCCACTCGTGGTCGGGGTCGATACAGCCATTTCGATGCAGAACTATTCATTGGCCTTTGCGTACCCAAGTGATGAACCAGGCGGCCTCCCAGTCACGGATATCCTCATCCAGCGTGACACGGCGAGCAAGTGGTACATACTTGGTATCGCCCTGATACCGCTCATGCTCAGCATTTTGTTCGGGCATTTTCTGCTGAGCAGGAGATCGCCAGAGAAGAGATTGGGTCTAGAGGCGTTGATCGCCCTCGCGACGTTTGTCATCGCCGTACTGCCATTGCGCGCAGTGCTTGTCCCACCTGACGTGGCGGGGCTGACCTATGTAGACACGCTTCTGGGACTCGGACTGGTGTTGATCGTGGTGGTATTGGCAACTCTCTATGCCCACTCGACCTGGGCCGCGGGCACCGTTTTCCGGCGAGGCGCGACTCGTAATCAAAGGCAGTCTGCTCTCATTTCGACTACCCCTTCGGCTACGGCGCATCACAGGGAAGGTCGCACGAAGAAGGATTGAGAGCGTACCCTGACCTCCAAGTGAGAAAGGAGGCGCTATTTCTCGACGTTGGCCAGCGTGGGCATCTGCCGACCGGAGGTGTCTTCGTCGTCGAAGCGCGCCTCTTCATGATACTCGGCGTCGGTGTTGACCTTCCAGGGATCGAAGTGGCTGCCCATAGCGATACTGCGCGCCGCTAGCGCGGAGAACGGTTCGCCACACGCGATGCGGCGCGCACGCGCGGTACCTTG
>JAICVT010000333.1 GCA_025935235.1 Ktedonobacterales bacterium
CAGCAGCGCGCTGAGGATGGTCTCGCCGCGATGCACGCCGCCCGTCAGCAGCCGATAGCTGCCCGGCGGGTAGAAGTCCTTGCGCGCCAGCAGCAGCGTCCCGGAGAGACGCCGCACCACCATGCAGACCTCGCCAGGGCGGCGCCGGGTCTTGATGGTGCGCAGGTAGGTGGCGGCATCCGGGTCGCGGTTGACGCCGATGACTGGCTCTCCATAGCGCCTCGCTAGCGTCGTCAGCTCCTCGCGCGCCCAGGCCGGATAGGCCAGCCCGGCGCGCGAGGCGTCGTGCCCAGATCGCGCGTCGCTCATGAAGCCGCCCGCGCCACCCGCCGCGCCTGCCGCCTGGCCCACTCGTGGCCAAACGCGAGGCGACGGCCGATCGAGGGATGGTTGTAGAGCAGGAACTCGATCAGCGGCGACGGATAGGCCTCGGCGAGGTTCTGGTCGGCGAGGCGCGTCATGGCGCTGATGAAGGCGTCGGTCATGCCGGTCGTCTCCAGCGCGTAGACATCGGCGCGATGCTCCACCCAACGGCTGAAGCCGTTGGCCAGCGGCAGCGTCACCAGGCCAAACGCGCCCAGCGTGGCGACGATTAGCGGCATGGTCGCCGGGTCAGCCAGCCCGTCGTATTGCGGCATGGCGCGCAGCGCGGCGCCGAGGATCAGCTGGACGACCGCCAGCCCGCCCAGCATGATGGCCGACTGCGTCAGGATGAGCTGCGGGATGTCCCAATGCGCCTGATGGCCAAGCTCGTGCGCCACCACCACCTCGATCTCGTTGGGCGTGTAGCGGTCGAGCAGCGTATCGCCAATGACGATGCGGCGGGTCGAGCCAAGCCCCATCACCATCGCGTTGGCGGCGGTGGTGCGCGCGCTCATGTTTATCGAGTAGATGCCGTGCACGCGCAGATGCGCGCGGTCGGCCAGCGCCAGCGCGCGCGCCTTCACCTCGCCATCTGGCAGCGGCGTCAGCTTATAGAAGATCGGCAGCAGCAGCACCGGCGCGAGGTTGGCGAGCAGCGCTGTCACGCAGAGCAGCGCCGCGCCTGCCCACAGCCACCACCAGCGCGGGCTGGCCGCCAGTAGCGCATACAGCCCCTCAACCGCCAGCAGCTCGAAGACCAGCGAGAGCAGCAGTCCTTTGGCCTCGTCGGCCAGCCAGCCGCGCGGCGACTGCGTGGAGATGCCATTGCGATGCGGCAGGATGAAGCCGCTGTACCACGAGAGCGGTAGACCGATGATGAAGGCGGCGATGAAGAGCGCCAGGAAGTAGGCGCCGACGCGCAGCGGCAGCCAGCCCGCGAAAGGCTGCCACGCCGGGACGACGCCCAGCGCGTCGCGCAGCCAGAAGTTCAGTCCGCTGAGCAGCAGCGCGCCGATCAGGATCGCGCTGAGCGCCAGCCCGGCCAGGCCGAGCCACAACTGCTGGCGAGCATAGTGTCGCGCCTGCGCCTGCCGGTCAACGTCGAGCACGGCGTCAGGGATGGCTGCGGCGCGCGGCTCCGGCTCCGCAATCTCCGCCTCCAGCGGGGGCGGGGCGAGCGTCTCATCGGCGGCGAAGTCGGTAGCGAAGCGCGCCAGCAGAGCGCGCTGATGCGCTGTATTGCTCACGCTGAGCCCACCTTTCCATCGCCTGCCCGCAGCGCCCGGACGGCCTCAAGCCGCTAGGCCGAGGTCGGCGCGCCGCGCAGCAGCGTCTCCACATTGGCCGCGCCCTCGGCGAAGTTGGTGAGCTGGGCGACGGTGAAGGTGCGTGTTCCGCCGAGATTGGGATGCGACACCTCATACAGCCCGTCGCGATAGGGCGTCTCTTTGACCTGGAAGCCGAGCTGCCGCAGCAGGTTGATGGCCTCGCCCTCAGCATAGATGCGATCAATTCGCATGCGAACGTACTCCTGCACAGCGATCAAACACGAATCCGCGCGACGGTCGCCTAGCGGGCGTTCTTGCAGCGGGTGACGACTTCGCAATCTTCCATCACGACCGCCTGGCAGGCCAGCCGCGTCTGCGGGTTGCGATTCTTGGGGAACGTGCCAAACTGATTCATGGCCTGCTCCAGCGCGTTGCGGTCGGTGACGGCGCTGGCGGGCGAGACGCGCACGCGGTCGGTCCAGCAGAGGCCGTTGCCGTGGCAGTTGGCGATCTTGGAGAGGCCAAACCACATGCAGTACAGCGGTATATCGTTCTCCAGCGCGGCATAGCGCAGCGTCGTGCCGACTGGAACTTCGACGGTCTTCCCCTCGTTGACGAAGGTGACTTTGGGCATGGCTACCCTTCCTCTTCTCTTGACCTGCTCGGTGAGCGTCTGTGGCGGCGCCTCTGGTTTGCGCGCGCCCGTAGGCGTTCAGGCGTCGTGGGCGCGCAGCGGCGCAGTGGGTCGCTCCCATCGAGTGTAGCATAGGCCCGCCGAAAGGGTCAACGACGCGACGGCTCGCGCGGCGCGATCAGCCCTCGGCGTCGGTGGAGGGGGCAATGGCGACGGACGCCGCGGCTGGCTGGCGCGCGAAATGGCGGCGCTGGCACGCGCATGGCGCCGCCGCGAGGCGATAGAGGGCAATATGCCCATCGAAGGATGCGGGCAGCGCGACTCCGCGCGCCAGCGTGATCTGATGGAACGACCCATCGTCCACGCGCAGATACTCGCCCTCTGGCGCACGCTCGCCCGCCTGATACAGGCGTGTGCCGCACTCGTCACAACTGTCAGTGAATTCTGGCTCTGTCATGTTCCTGCTCCATTGCTTCGTTGCTACCTCGACTGCTCGCTCGGCGGATAGGGCGGGCGATAGAGCCTGCGGAAGGCGCCGATGTCCGGATAGAGGCGCGCCTCCACGGTGGCCTGCAACTGTCGCAGATGCTCCAGGTCGTGGTAGGCCCATTCAATGATATGCTCGCGCGCGCTGATGCGCCCGAACTCTGGATGCTCGCCGCTCTGTGCGAGCTGCTCTGGTGTCAGGCCGCTGAGGAAGGCCAGATTCCGCTCGCGCGCATGCCGCCACGCCCGCAGCGTCTCAGCGGGCGGCGGCGCCACGGCTGGCTCACCGCCGGGCGTCAGCGGCGCGCCATCGCGCTCGATCATCTGGCGCACGCGCACAGGGATCACGGCGGTCTCGATATGCAGCAGGTGCGTCAGGATCTGGTGGGCCGACCACTCGCCCGGCGCTGGCGACCACTCCCAGAGGTCGTCTGGCAATCGCTCCAGCAGCGCATCCAACGCGGCGGGTGTCGCCGCCAGCGCGGCCAGCGCCAGCGTATACGGGTCATCAGAAATGGCAGCGTCGGCAGAATCATCATGCCTTCGCATGTGGCGAGTTCCCTTTCACTCAGCGCTCTGGCCGTCCGCCTGGCCGTCCGCCCGCGCGGCGCGCCATCCGACGCCCCACGCCTGGACCACGTCGTCCAGCGTGAAGCGCCGAGGCGCGGCGTCATCCGAACAGAGGGCCGGACGTACGAGCAGCGCTCCATCAGGCGCGATTCCCAGGCCGCATCCAGTGGCGCGGCCGCCATCGGCGCCCGCGATGACGACCCGTCGCGGCGCCACAACCCGCCGTCGCCACTCGCGCGCCAGCGCCGCGCGCTCGGCGCTCTCTGCGGGCAGCGCCGTCACCAGCGCGGACATCCGCACGTCGAGCGCGTGCAGCGCCCGCGCCAGCATGATCTCGCGCCAGTTCTCGTTCGAGAAGAGTGGCGCGCCAGGCGCCTCGCCCGCTGCTCGCGCCACCCGCCGCGCGCTCCAGATCCGCGCCAGCGCGAACCGTAGCCCGACATAGGCGACATCCCGCGCCGTGTCCACCTCGACGGAGATCCGGCAGAGGCGCGCGAGCGTACCGTCAGCGCCGCCAGTGCGCAGCCCCACATCCCACGGCCAGGCGACCGCGCAGGGCCGCCCCAGCGCGTTCTCCACCACTTCGGCGACGGCGGTGGCGGCGGCCATGCCGAGCTGCGGGCGTGGCGGAGCGTCGCGCACGATCAGCAGCGTGCGGACGGCGGTGGGATGCTCCACATGCTCCGGGCGCGCGTCGCGAGCCGTTGAGCCACCGGCGGGAGCGTCATCCACGATCAAGGCGCCGGAGGCCACGCCAGCGCTGGCCAGCTCGCGAGCGATGGCGGAGAGGTCGCGCGCGCCAGGCTTGTAGACCACCGCCGCGCCCAGTCGCCAGCCATGCGTCGCCATGCGCAGTGTCTTGAGGTCGAGCCGCGCGCCAGCCACTGGACGCGTGCGCCAGGGGGCAACGATACCGCCGGTCTGCGCGGATTCCATACGCCGCCACGCTCCTTCCTGTTCCGCGCTACTCTGCCGGATGAAGCGGCAGCGCGCGCTGGGTCTTGCCCTCGGCCTCGCTCCCGTCCTTGCTTCCAGCCTTGCTCTGCGCCGTCCGGCTGATGCGCACCCGCCAGACGGTTGGGCCTTGCTCCAGATACTCCCAGCCGACCTTGCCGCTGTACTCGAAGTTGAGCTGGAAGTAGAGCGGCCGCGGGTCGTGGTCATTGACGAGCACGAACGAGCCGCCGACGGGCAGCGCGACGAACCGCTGGAAGATCAGCGGGTGGCGCTGCGCAGGCGGAATCGGGCGCACATCGAGGGTGGTGGGCGAGTCGGCGGTGGTCGCTCTATCGGTCGCGTTCGGCGTAGCGGTGGTATCGGATAGGTCGCTCATATGCGTCTGTCTTTCGCTCTGTGGCGCGCGACGTGAGCCGCGCGGGTACATACTGGACTCCACACTGGTTTCCAGTTAGAGCATAGAAGGCCAGGAGCGCGCATGGCTGCGACTTTTATCACGCAATATCACGCTACGATGAACTACTTAGTCGTCGCGCGGCGAGTCATCCGCGCCTGAGGGGTCGGCGCCGTTGGGCGAGAAGAGCCCCGCTGCCCAGTTGACCGCGTCGCGGATCTCCTGCTCGGTGACCAGATGCGTGTGCGGATAGAGCATCAGCTTGAGGTGA
>JAICVT010000095.1 GCA_025935235.1 Ktedonobacterales bacterium
CCGCTACCTGAAGCAGCTCGAAAAGCATCTGCGCCAGGGCGGTCTCTTCCCGGTCGTGGAGACGCCACTGAAGAAATATGAGACGCGGGCGCCAGACGTGAACGTTGAGAAGACGCGCGGCACGTATACGCTGGAAGACGTGCTGTATAATCCCGGCGCGAAGAAGCAGCCGTTTGGCTTCTCGCGCGCCGAGCAGCGCATCGGGCGCACGTTCACCTGGGCCTACTGGCTGGCGTTCGTCTTCGCCATCCTCACCTATCTCTACATCGTCGTCCTGCCGGCTTTGGGACTGTCGCTGCCGAAGCTGTAAGCGCCACCTCCGCGCATGGTCAGACGCCACATCCGCTCCGCCACGCGAGGCCGACCCGCATGCAGCGCGCTCCATACCTGCGTGATCCTCATGGCGCCATGCTGCTACAGTCTGGGAAGACACCATTTGTCCGACCAGTGAGCAACGGAGCATGCCATGCAAATCACCACAAACAGCCCGCATACCGCCTCCGGGCCGAGCGACTGGTTTACTGGAACCGTGTTCATTGACACTATTGCGACGCCATCCGCTGGCACGCGCGTCTCGGCCAGCAGCGTCCATTTCACGCCCAGCGCACGCACCGCCTGGCACATGCACCCCCACGGGCAGACAATCTATGTCACCGAGGGCGTAGGACTGTGTCAGGCGCGCGGCGGCCCGATCAATGTGATCCGGCCTGGCGACCGTGTCTTCTTCGCGCCGGGCGAGGAGCACTGGCATGGCGCCACTCGCGGCGGCTTCATGACCCACCTCGCTATGCAGGAGGTGGACGATGAAGGCAAGAGCGCGACCTGGCTCGAACACGTCAGCGACGAGGAGTACAGCCACCAACCGGGGTGAACCTCACCCTTCGCACCGGACGATGGCCACCGCATCGCGCGACAGGCGCACGGCGCGCTCACCATCCAGCTTCGCGTCGGGATGCGAGGCCAGGATGATCTCCGCCGCGCCAGCGGGCAGCGGGACGGATTGCGCGTGGTCGGCGAGATTGCAGGCCAGCGTGATCGGCCCACGCGAGACGGCTAGCCAGCGCGCGGTCTCGTCGCAGCGAGCGTCCGCCGCGTCCAGCCCGCCCGTCGCCAGCGCGGGGATGTTGCGGCGCAGGCGCAGCAGCGCGCGATACCAGGCGTAGAGGCTGGCGTGCGGCTCGCGCTCCAGCTCGCCCCAGTCCAGCTTCGAGCGTGCGAAGGTCTCAGGCGCTTGCGGGTCGGGGATCTGCTCTGGGTCCCAACCAAAGGCGGCGAACTCGCGGCGGCGGCCCTCGCGCACCGCCGCGCCCAGTGCGGCATCCTGATGGTCGGTGAAGTAGAGAAACGGCGCGCTGGCGCCCCACTCCTCGCCCTCAAAGAGCAGCGGGATGAACGGCGCGAGGCAGACCAGCGCCGCCGCGATGCGCAGGCGCCCCGGCGAGAGCAGCGCCGCCGTGCGCTCGCCCTGCGCGCGATTGCCGATGTGGTCGTGGTTCTGGCTGAAGACGACGAATCGGCTGGCGGGCAGCCCAGTGGTCGGCCTGCCGTGGACGCGCTGGCGCGCAGCGGAGTAGCGCCCCTCATAGACGTAGGCGTGGCGCCAGGCGTAGGCGACGTCGGCCAGCGCGCCGAAGTCGGCATAGTAGCCGTCGCGCTCGCCGGTCAGCGCGGCGTGCAGCGCGTGGTGAAAGTCGTCGCTCCACTGCGCGCTCAGCCCGTAGCCGCCCACCTCGCGCGAGCGCACGATGTGCGGGTTGTTGAGGTCACTCTCCGCGATCAGAACGAGGCGGCGACCGCTCTGCGCCTCCAGCGCCTCGACCTCGGTGGCGAGCTGCTCAAGCAGATGCGTCGCCGAGCGATCGTAGAGCGCGTGGATGGCGTCGAGGCGCAGCCCGTCGAAGTGGTAGTCGCGCAGCCACATCAGCGCGTTGTCGCAGATGAAGCGGCGTACCTCGTCGCTGCCCGCGCCATCCAGATTGATCGCCATGCCCCACGGCGTCTTGTATTCGTCGGTGAAGTAGGGACCGAAGCGCGCGAGATAATTGCCGGATGGGCCGAGGTGGTTGTAGACGACATCCAGCAGTGCGGCCAGCCCGCGCGCGTGACAGGCGTCCACCAGCCGCTTGAGGCCGTCGGGGCCGCCGTAGGTGTTCTGCGGCGCGTAGAGGTCAACGCCGTCGTAGCCCCAGCCGCGCGCCCCCGGAAACTGCGCTACTGGCATGATCTCGACATGCGTGACGCCCAGCGCGACCAGATGATCGAGCCGGGCGATGGCGGCCTCGAACGTCCCTTCGGGCGTGAACGTCCCGATGTGCAGCTCGTAGATCACGGCGGAGGAGAGCGGCGGCGCCTGCCAGCGCTGATCGCTCCAGGCGAATTTGGCGCGGTCCACCAGCCGCGAGGGGCCGAAGACGCCCTCCGGCTGCCACGGCGAGCGCGGATCGGGTAGTGGCTCGCCGCCATCCAGGCTGAAGGCGTAGTCGTCGCCTGGGCTGGCCTGCGCTCGGGCGCTCCACCAGCCGACGCCCGACGCCTCCATCGGCAGGCGCTGTCCGCCAAGCAGCAGATCGACACGCTGCGCCAGCGGCGCCCAGACGCGCACTGTGATTGTCGGCGTCACTGCCGTCATGCGGTTCCATCCTCTGATGTGTCGTCGCCCTCGCGAACCAGCAGCGCCACCGGGAAGCGGCGCAGCGCCTCGCCCAGCCACAGCGGACCGCCCGTGCGCGTCTCGCCAGTCAGCGCGTTGCGCCAGCGGCCAGCGGGCAAGTCGAGCGACGTGTCGCCCCAATCGTCGCCCAGCCCGATCACTAGCCGCGGCGCGATGCTGGCGACCGCGCCGCCGCGCATGAAGGCGACGACATGCGCCGCCTTCGCGCCCTGCGCGATGAGCGGCTCATACGTCCCGCGCGGGCCGAAAGCCGCCACCTGCGCGCGCCGCGTCGCCAGCGCGCGCTGGGTCAGCCAGAGCTTGGGCAGCCCTTCGTCGCGCCGCGCCCAGATGTCTTCGGGAGACAGCCCCTCCAGCTCGCCCAGCAGCCGTTGGCGCAGCGCGTAGTCCACCGGGCGGCGGTTGTCGGGATCCACCAAGCTGAGGTCCCACAGATCGCAGCCCTGATAGATGTCCGGCACGCCGGGCGCGGTCAGCTTCAGCAGCGCTTGCGCCAGCGAGGTGATCCAGCCCGCCGAGGTGATGGAGTCTACGAAGGCGCGCAGGTCGTTGACGAACTCTTCGTCAGCCAGCGCGCCGCTGATGAAGCCCTGGAGCGCGCTTTCATACTCGGTGTTGGCCGATGTCCAACTGGTACGCTGCTTGGCCTCGCGCACCGCCTTGAGCATGTACTGGCTGATGCGCTCTTCGTCAATCGGCCACGCGCCAACCAGCGTCTGGTAGAGCAGATATTCGGCGTTGCGGTCGGGCGCGTCGTTCACGCGCAGCCGCTCATTGCGCGCCGACCAGCGCTGCACGGCCTCGCTCCAGCGCTCTGGCAGCTCTGCGAGCAGGCTGATGCGGGCGCGCACGTCTTCGCTGCGCTTGGTATCGTGAGTCGAGGTGGTCAGCATCATCGCGGGCCAGCGCTCCTGCGTGCCAGCGCAGGCGGCGTGAAAGTCCTCGACCGAGCGCCCAAAAACGCCCGGATCGCCGCCGACCTCGTTGAGCGAGACGAGGCGATTGTAGCAGTAAAACGCGGTATCCTCCGCGCCCTTGGCCATCGCCGGGCCAGAGAGCTGTTGGAAGCGCATCACCAGCTCCGACTCCAGCTCGCCGCGCGCACGGAGCTGCAGGATGTCGCCGAGGAAGCTGAAGAGGTCGGGGTCGAGGTCGGGTCGGCGCGTGCGGGCCGCTTCGACCGTCTCGCGGATGACGCGCACATCCTCCTCGCGCACAATGCCCGGCTCGGCGCGGACATAGGTGCGATAGATCGGCAGGCTGGCGATAGTCTCGCGCAGCGCCTCGCCCAGCTCGTGGCGCGTGTAGTCGCGCGTGCGCCAGCGGCTCTTGCAGATGGCCAGCCAGAGCGCGGTCAGCCGGTTGACATCGCTGCCCAGCGCCTCGCGCAGCGCCAGCAGCTTCTTCGTATGCACGATCTCAGCGTAGCCGGACGTCTCGCCCGTGAAGGCGGTATAGAGCGCGGTTAGCGGCTCCTCGCCCGCTGGGTCAACGAAGAGACCACCGACCAGATTGAGGAAGTCGTAGCCGGTGGTTCCGGCGACAGGCCACGCGGTGGGGAGACGCTCGCCTTCCTCCAGAATCTTCTCCACCACGATCCAGACCTCCGGCGCGCGCTCGCGCAGCCGTCGCAGATAGGCCTCCGGATCGCGCAGCCCGTCAATGTGGTCAATGCGCAGCCCGCTCAGCGTCCCCTGCTCTACCCAGCGCAGGACCAGCGCGTGGGTGTCATCGAAGACGCGCTCATCCTCGGCGCGCAGCCCGGCCAGTGTGTTGATGTCGAAGAAGCGGCGGTAGTCCAGCTCGCGGTCGGCGGCGCGCCAGTAGGTCAGGCGATAGTTCTGGCGCTCCAGCAGGTCATCCAGCGCCTGGGGTGTGGTGTTGATCTCGGTCAGCGTGGCGTCAATCGCGTCGGCGACCCGCTGATCGCGCTGGCACAGGTCGGCCAGACTGCGGCGCAACACCTCCTTGTCACGGTGGCGGCGCAGCGCGCTGGCCTGATCGGTGCGCGCGGCGTGTGGCAACAGGCCGAAGGCATCGGCCAGAAAGGCCAGCTCATCGGTCTGGTCAGAGTCGCAGCGCTCGGCCGCCTGCGCTAGCAGCGTGTCGAGCGAGCGCGGCGCGGCCGGCAGGACGTGGTCTTTGTAGCGCACGACGAAGCTGCCGCCCTCGCGCGCCAGCCGAATCTCGCCCGCCTCCAGCTCACGTCCGTAGTGGTCGCCGAGGATCGGCATCAGCACGGTATTGCGCAGGCGGGCCTCCGGCGGATCCCAGTCCACATCGAAATAGGCGGCATAGCGGCTCGAAGGTCCATTCTCCAGCACATCCCACCACCAGGCGTTCTCGCGCCCGCCAATCGCCATGTGGTTCGGCACGATGTCGAGCGCCAGGCTCAGCCCAGCGCTGCGCAGCGCGGCCAACAGGCGCGCATATCCATCCGCGCCGCCCAGCTCCCCATTCACGCGCCCTGGATCAACCACATCGTAGCCGTGCGCGCTGCCCGGGCTGGCCTGCAAGATCGGCGAACTGTAGAGATGGCTCACGCCCAGCGCGGCGAGGTAGTCGGTGATGGCAGCGGCGGCGTCGAAGTCGAACGACTGGCGCATCTGAACGCGATAGGTCGCGCGCGGTTCACTTGACATAGCGCATAAGCACCAGAGAGTGACCAACCATCAGGTAGCGGTCGCCGGGCTTCAGCCGCGCGTGCTCGGCCACGCCGGTCGGCCAGCGCGTATCAATCTCCATCTGCCAGCCGCCGAGGTTGCCCGAGCCTCTGGGCAGCGTGAATGGGATTTCGTCGGTGTGGGCGTTGAGTAAGAGCAACATCGTGTCGTCTTTCATCTGCCTGCCACGCTCGTCCATATCGCCGACCAGCCCGCCGCCGATGCGGGCGCCGAGCGTGCGCGTCCAGCCGGTTCGCCAGTCGCGCGCGCGCATCTCGCGGCCATCGGGGCGCAGCCAGGTGATGTCTTTGATGCGCGAGCCGTGCAGCACATGCCCCCTGAAGAACTTGCGGCGGTGTAGCCCAGGGTGAGCGCAGCGCAGAGCGATCAGGCGGCGGGTGAAGTCGAGCAGGGCAGCGCGGCGCTCATCTATCGCCCAGTTGTACCAGCTAATCTCGTTGTCCTGGCAGTAGGCGTTGTTGTTGCCGTCCTGCGTGCGCCCCATCTCGTCGCCGCCGCCGAGCATTGGCGCGCCCTGCGAGAGCAGCAGCGTGGCGATAAAGTTACGCTGCTGGCGCTCGCGCAGCGCGCGGATGGCGGGGTCTTGCGTTGGCCCTTCGACGCCGCAGTTCCACGAATAGTTGTCGTTGGCGCCGTCGCGGTTGTCCTCGCCGTTGGCCTCGTTGTGCTTCTGGTCGTAGCTGACCAGGTCGTGCAGCGTGAAGCCATCATGCGCGGTCACGAAGTTGACGCTGGCGTAGGGGCGGCGGCCATCGCTCTCATACAGGTCACTGCTGCCGGTCAGGCGGCTGGCCAGCTCAGGCAGCTGGCCGTCGTCGCCGCGCCAGAAGCGCCGCACGCAGTCGCGATACTTGCCGTTCCACTCGGCCCACAGCACCGGGAAGTTGCCGACCTGGTAGCCACCCTCGCCGACATCCCACGGCTCGGCGATCAGCTTGACGGTTGAGATGACCGGGTCCTGGTGGATGGTGTTGAAGAAGGCGGACAACTGCTCAACCTCGTGCAGCCCGCGCGCCAGCGCCGCCGCCAGATCGAAGCGGAAGCCATCAACGTGCATCTCCTGCACCCAGTAGCGCAGGCTATCCATAATCAGCTTGACCACCTGCGGCTGCTGAGTGTTGGGTGTGTTGCCCGTGCCGGTGTAGTCCATGTAGTAGCGCTTGTTGTCGGGAACGAGCCGATAGTAGGTCTCGTTGTCAATGCCACGGTAGCTCAGCGTGGGGCCAAGCTCGTTGCCCTCGGCGGTGTGGTTGTAGACGACATCCAGAATCACCTCGATGCCCGCGCGGTGCAGCGCCTTAACCATCTCCTTGAACTCGCGCACCTGCTCGCCGTGATCGCCTGAGCTGGAGTAGCGGGCGTCGGGGGCGAAGAAGTTGATCGTGTTGTAGCCCCAGTAGTTGCGGAGGCCGCGATCCAGCAGGATCTTGTCGTCTACGAAGGCGTGTACCGGCAGCAACTCAACGGCCGTGATGCCCAGGTTGCGCAGATAGTCAATGGCGGGCGGCGAGGCCAGACCCGCATACGTCCCGCGCAGCGGCTCAGGGATGTCGGTACGGCAGCGGGTAAAGCCCTTGACATGCGTCTCGTAGATAATTGACTGGCGCCAGGGAACGCGCGGCAGGTGGTCGTCCTCCCAGTTGAAGCGCGTGTCTACGACCACGCCTTTGGGCATGCCCCAGGCGTCATTCTGATCGTCGTAGGTGAGGTCGGCTTCATCGCTGCCCATCTGGTAGGCGAAGACGGGCGCCTGCCAGTTGATCTGCCCAGCCAGCGCGCGGGCGTAGGGGTCTATGACCAGCTTGGAAGGGTTGTAGCGCTGCCCTTGTTCAGGGTTGAATGACCCGTGTACCCGATAGCCATAGAGCTGGCCCGGCTTGACGCCTGCCACGTAGCCCTGCCAGACATGGCCCAGCACGTCGGGCAGCGCCAGCGTCTCCACGGGCGCATCGGGCGCATCACTCTCGAACAGGCAAAGCTCCACCTTGGCCGCGTGCTCGGCGAACAGGGAAAAGTTGACGCCGCGACCATCCCAGATAGCCCCCAGCGGGTAATAAGATCGTCCCGGCAGGATCGTGCGAGCCACCAAGCGCCTCCATCCAGAGACTAGTGGGAAGAACAGCGGGCGCTGCGACTGATCCGCGCCAATGCGAGCGGCCTCAGACTGAAGCGACGCCGCCTGCACAGCATACGCAACTTCGCTGCCTGATTTGAGGGGCGGCGGCCCTCACCTCGGCCCTCTTCCAGAGGGCGAGGGAGCGGACGGATGCGCTCGCCGCACGCCCCACCCTGGCGCCATCTACATGATGGCTGGCCGCGCCTCGCCTGTTCATTGCCCGCGCGGCAGCGGCGTGAGATGGACGACCGAGGTTGCCACGCAGCCGCTGCCGTTTTTCATCCTGTGGGCGAGGCGTATCAGTCAGCGTATACTGTAGTGAATAGGCTCTGTCCCTGACCAGTAGCGGGGAGAACGACGATATGCCACGCGATAAACGACCCTTTGAAAGGACGCAGCGCAGCCTGAACTCGCTCACCAGCGATACAGCCGATGTAGCCGATGATGCCCCTGGAGGCTTGCTCGCCACTGAGCAGCCTGCTCCATTTGCCACACCAAGCAGGCTATCTGAACGTGGTCAGGGCAGCGGGAGCGGCAGACGCATGCTGAACGTCGAACTCCTGTACTTTGCGGGTTGCCCCCACTACCAGCGAGCATTGACGGTGTTGCAAGAGGCCATCAAGGCGGCGAAGGTTCACGCCTCAATTGATCTGGTGGCCGTGGAAACGCAGGAAGAAGCGGAGCGCCAACGATTCTACGGTTCACCCACCATTCGCGTCAACGGCATGGACATCGCGCCGCCTGATCCGCTCACACAGCCTACCCTCGCCTGCCGTGTCTACCGCGCCGCACAAGGGGCGCTGTCGCCGATCCCTCCTGTTGAGGCGATTGCCGCTGCGCTGCACGGCGCCATCTGATGCCTGTAGTAATGTCTAAACATCGAACGATCCGACCTTGGCCGTATCGGCGCTGCGCATGCGCCCCGATTCAATGAGAGCTGCGTGTAAAGCGACCCATGCCCGATAGTGGACTAGCGCGGCCAGTAGCGTATCCAGACTTGTCCTGTCACATCAAGGCGGAGACAGCCCCTTGGGCTCTCACGCGCTCGCATCATTATTGGCGCCGTGGCTTGGAGGGTTAGACCGACTGATGCCGCGCTCTTCCTTCGCGTCCCTGCGCGCTGAGGACAGTCGCAGCCAGAGCCAGGCGTGCGTCGGATGCATCGTCTCCTCGACCACCGCCAGCATCTGCGCGCTGAACTGCTCCAGGTTGGTCTCGGTGCGCAGAGTGGTCGCAAATGCCGCCAGTGTGCGCGCCGCATCATATTTGCGGCGGTAGAAGCGGCGATCGATGAGAAGCTGAATGCGGCGGCGCAGCGGACCGAAGAGCGCGGCGATCAGCAGGGTGGAGGCAACCACCACGATCGGCGGCAGCGACCTGGCGCCTGTGAGCGCCTGGACGAGCGCCTGCGAGCCAACTACGCTGGCGACGTAGATGATCGCCAACAGCGCGGTCAGCGTGCCGTAGATCAGCGTGCGGCGGATGATGACGTCGATATCGTACAGCCGGTAGCGCAGGATGGCGATGCCGATGCCCAGCGAGATGGGCATCGGCGTCACCATGAGGACCGCGATGCCTGCCAACCGGTACGCCGAGCCAGGCGCGTTCAACGCGGGCCACACAACTGGCGCCACCATGTGACCAATGGCGAGCGGCACCGCCACGAAGGCGAAGGGAAGAACGACCCACTTGGTCTGCTGGCGCTGCACGGGGGTGTAGCGCCGGGCGTAGCGGTAAACCTGGATGGCCGCCTCGCCGCCATTCGCGGCGAGGAGGCAGGGCAGGATGATGCCAAACGGCGCACCGACGAAGAACAGCACGTCTGCCACGACCCAGAGCAAGACGATCAGCGCGCTCCAGCGGGGCGCGAAACGGCCCGTCGGGAACGTGAGCATGAAGACGGCCAGTGTCGGATAGAACAGTTCGGTGACGGCGATCCCCAGGACGCTGATCACTGGCCCGGAGAGCGCCAGTACCTCCGGTACACGAATGGGATGCGCTGCGCCCAAAGCGAGAGTAGGGGTCGCGCCGAAGGTAATGACGATCGGCGCGTAGGTGATGAGCACCAATGAGACGAACAGAGCCTGCGGGTCGGCCCATCTGCGCCAGGCGATCAACGCGCCCACCGCGGCCCAGATCAGCGCGGCCGTCACCACCGTCACGAGCGCGTAGACCACATAGGCGTCGAGTCCCGGACCAGGCCCTCCCAGTGCCCGAAAGTCGGCCAGCGACAACTGCGCGGGGATACAGCCGACGCCCGAAGTGACGCACGGCAGGTGGAGCACGGTGAAGAACGCGGGGATACTGAACAGGAAGAATGCCGCGTCAATGAGAATCGCGACACTCCAGCCGATGTGCGCAAGAAGTAGCAGGCGCCTGCTGGGCTGCGTTGGGAAGGATGCGGAGGTGTGGGTGACGGCGGATCGTGCCAGAGAACGCACGGTAGACGTCGGCATCTGACATACTCTCAATGCCTGTGGAGGCCAACGATCGTCGGAGACAGAATTGACCTCGCCTTCCGTTGCATTGTAGACGACCGGCGTAACGAGTGCGTTACGGCGGCCGTTACGAGAGAGTCGAGCGAGATGCGTGGCTGACTGGCCCCCTTTAGCGCGACCAAACGATTGCTGACGGTTGCATGGAAGGCTCGATATGACAGCCCGCCCGTCTTATGCACACCTGGGAGATCGCGCGCTAGCTGCCCGCCGATAAGTCTAGACGAGGCCACGGAAGCTCTACGTCTCTGGCGCTGGCATCAGGAGTACCGGCAATTGGTTAGCTGCTCAGCGATGAGTCGCGGTAGGCGGCCAAGGGCGTGATGGCGCCGCAATGCCTCAGCTCTCTTGTGCTGATCGCTCCAGTGTTCATCTGTCTAGTTCTCTACACAAAGATCAGCAACCACCGGACAGCTTGATCTGCCCATTTCACCCGCCCGCTATGAGAGCGTCAAGTGCAGCGACGCCTCACATGATGGCTGGCCGCGTCTCGGTCGTCCATTGCTCGCGCGGCAGCGGCGTGAGGTGGACGACCAGGTTGCCGCGCAGCCGCAGCTCGCGCTCGATGCTGAAGATGCGCCGCAGCCGATGCAGTTGCTCCGGCGTGCGGCCCGTCACCATCAGGTTGAAGCTGGCGACGCCTCCAAGAGCAAGCAGCGCGGCGATGCGCCGCAGGAACGCGGTCGCCAGCACGCCATTGGTCAGCCGCCCTGCCTCGAAGAGATCAACGCAGATCAGATCGTAGCGCGCGGCGTCTTCCCGCGGCGCGCCATCCGCGCCGAATTGCGCCGCGACCCACTCGAAGGCGTCGGCCTCGACGACGCGCAGTTGAGGCAGCCTATCCAGGCCAAAGAGGTCGCGCGCCAGCGCCAGCACCGCCGCGTCGCGCTCCACGCCGACCATGCGCGCGGTGGGGCAGCGGCGCGAAAGCAGCGTGGCGACCGTGCCACCGCCCAGCCCCAGCAGCAGCGCGTCGTGTGGGCAGCCGGGCGGCAGCATCAGCCCCCAGTAGTCGCCGCGCTGGTCGTTCTCGGCGTTCGCTGTGTCGTCGCTGGCGGGCAGCGTGATGGACTGCGTGACGCCGCCCACCAGCAGCGCCAGCCCGCCGCCCTCACGCGGCGCCACCTGCACAGGCGGCTGGCGCGGCGTTCCGCGTCGGCGCTTCTTCGGCATGCTCGCTCCTTCTCGCTGGCCCTCACCCCTGCCCCTCTCCCAGAGGGCGAGGGGAATACGAGACTTCGGTGGTGGTCGGCGAGGGCGAGTGGGGTGAATTGCCCCCGCTCTGTGGAGTCCACGATACAATACTATCGTCTGCCATCACCTCAACTATCGTCGCACAGGAGACTTTTCACCACATGCACGACCAGACACATCCAGGGGCGCCACTATCCGGGGCGCGCGAGTCGCTGGCGTATCCCGCGCTGCTCGGCATCCTCGGCGGGGGGCAGTTGGCTCGCATGATGGCCGAGGCGGCCTCGCAGTTGGGCATCGAGGTGGCCACGCTGGAGCACGAAGCCCACAGCCCGGCGGGACGCATCGCCGCGCGCGAGGTGGTCGGCGGCTGGCTCGACGATGAACGTCTGGCCGAGCTGGCTGAGGGCGCGCTGGCCGTCACGCTGGAGAACGAGTTCGTGGACGTGGCGGCGCTGGAGTGGCTGGAGGCGCGTGGCGTGATCGTTCGCCCTGGCTCGCGCACGCTGGCGCGCATCCAGGACAAATACGAGCAGAAGCGCTTCATGCGCGCGGCGGGCATCCCGACGCCCGGCTTCGCGCCGGTCGGCTCGGCGGAGGACGTGGCGCGGGCGGCGCGCGAGTGGAGCTGGCCGCTGCTGCTGAAGGGGCGGCGCAACAGCTACGACGGCTACGGCAACGCCACGCTGCGCGCGCCAGAAGATGTCGCGCCCGCGCTGGAGCGACTGGGCTTCCCGGAGCGCACGCTGTACGTCGAGCGCTGGGCGCCCTTCACGCGCGAGCTGGCGGTGATGGTGGCGCGCGGGCAGGATGGCGCGGTGGTGGTCTACCCGACGGTCGAGACGGAGCAGCAGAACCACATCTGCCACATCGTGCGCGCGCCCGCCCCTGGCGGATCGGCGGCGGCCCAGCGCGCGGCGGCGCTGGCGCGGACGGCGGTGGAGGCCATCGAGGGGGTGGGCGTCTTCGGCGTCGAGCTCTTCGAGCTGGCGGATGGCTCGGTGCTCTACAACGAGATCGCGCCGCGTCCCCACAATACCGGCCACTACACTATCGAGGGCTGCGTCACCTCGCAGTTCGAGAACGCGGTGCGCGCGGCGCTGGGTCTGCCGCTGGGCAGCGCGGAGATGGTGGCGCCCGCGGCGGTGATGGTGAACACGCTGGGCGTGCGCTCCGCACCTGCCGAAGCGCGCGGCATGGCGCGGGCGCTGGCGATCCC